>NZ_JBIMJQ010000046.1:0-4997 GCF_043674215.1 Streptococcus sp. A22 | reverse complement strand
GCATAAGATATTCTCTAAATTCTCTTTTCCAATAATATCCATGTGGTTTGTCGGTTCATCTAAGATTAAAACATTAGGACGTTTATATAATAATTTACATAATGTCAATCTAACCTTTTCTCCACCTGACAAAGAGGACACCGGTCTAAAAACATCATCTCCACTAAACTGAAATGAGCCAAGAGCAGTTCTGACCTCTGTGTCATTTAGCTCAGGGTATTCGCTTTGAAAAATTTCGAATAGTGTATCATCTCCACTGATTTGAGCAAGCTGTTGGTCAAAATAGCTAATTTCAACATTGTATCCGAATTTAAAATCTCCAGACAATGCTGCCACACCACCCATAAGTGTTTTAAGCAACGTGGATTTACCAATACCATTACTCCCAACAATTCCAAGCTTCTGTCCCCTTTCAAGGTTGAAATTAACCTTTGCAAGAGGAGTATCATAGCCTATCACAAGTTCTGAAGCACTTAATACTTGCCTTGAACTACTGATTCTCGGTTGAAATTTAGACATATAAGTTTTTGTATCGTATTGGTCTGGTGCATTTAATATTTGCATACGCTGTAATAATTTAATTTTAGATTGCACCATTTTAGCTTTCGTAGGTTTATAACGAAAACGTTCAATCAAGCGTGTAATCCTTTTAATTTCTATCTGTTGCAAGTCGTAATCTTTTTGCTGTTTGATATGATTTTCTCGTTTTTGCTCCTCAAAGGCTGAATAATTACCTTTATAACATTTGGTCTCTCCCCATTCGATTTCATAAACCTTATCCACAATTCGATTAAGAAACATTCTATCATGGGAAATAATAACCAATGTAGATTTATAACTTCTCAAATAACTCTCCAACCATTGTATTGTTTCTATATCAAGGTGGTTAGTAGGTTCATCAAGTAATAGAATGTCTGGCTTTGTTAAAAGTATTTTTATAAAAGCTATCTTAGTTCGCTGACCACCTGAAAATTCAGAAATGGGTTTTTTATCATCTGCTTCAGTAAAACCCATACTACGAATCATCGTTTCATATTCTTTTTGGTAGGTTAGACCTCCAAGAGCCATATACCTTTCACTGATATCAGAGTATTCATTGATGATTTTATCATCATATTGATTCTCCATTTTATCTATCAGCTGTTTCATCTTGTTTTCCATATCAATAAGCGTCTTAAATACCTTACGGACTTCATCCACCATTGATATACTTTCATCTTCAAAAGGCATCTGTCTTAAATAGCTAATATAAGGGTTACCGGTCTTTATTACTTGAAACTCACTTTCACCAGTTCCTTCTTCTAATTCAATTTCGCCTATAATAGCTTTTAGCAAGGTTGTTTTTCCACATCCATTTCTACCAACAATAGCAATCTTTTCATTATCATTGATTTCAATACCGATGTTTTCCAACACCATATTACCATCATAGTAAACGGCACCATTAATTATTTTGTATTGCATTTTCATATCCTCCTTTGCGTTAGTACTAGCAATTGCAAAGGTGGCTTTGGACAATAATTATTCTACTCCATGTAAAGCTTGTCACAGCCACCTATACATGGAGTTCTTTAAATGTTACTTTAGTTGTAGATTTCATTTGCTTCTCCCTCCTATCGTTTCAAATATAATTCAACTTCCCCCTTATTGTACCAAATCGCTAGCGCAATGGCTAGCCTAAGTTTTAGCTTACACCCTTTCTGGTAAAAGTAAAGTAACTGATCTGTTATCTCATCTGGCACCAGATTCCCGATAAACCCTGCTGTTCCCGTCAACAGAAACCGCAGCCACACTGGAAAAAGATACAAAAGGATTGCCGCAATTGATTCTTTGCATTAGCCATCAGCTTTACAAATCACTCTTTCTATATTCAAAAGGCGTTTTTCCTGTTTCTTTTTTAAACACGGATGTGAAGTAACTTTGTGAGTTAAATATAAGATATTCACTAATTTCTGATATTGACTGATTCGTATATACCAATAGAAATTTGGCATATCTGGGTGAGAAACGATCACCAATGTTTTCATTGTTTCATCCTTAACATACTCAACTTTCGCACCAATAAAACAGTGTACGAAAGTTGAGTTACTTAAAAGTATTCTATTCTAAGAAATTCAAATTTGCGTGATTCCTAAGCTATTTATTTACAGCTTAAACTATAGAAGATGAACTAAACAATAACTAATCTTTACATAACTAAGTTATTACCCACGCTTTTTTAAACCTAATCCAGCTATTAAGGCAATGAGTATTGCCCCTGTAGCTGCAAGGAACGCATCTGAGTAGGACATAGCGTCCAATATATATAATGGATTTATCGGCTCAGTAGCATCACGTCGAGCGGATAATAATGCTCCAATCATACCTGCTCCAGTTCCTGCTCCAAGGTACAAAGCACCTTGGAAAATCCCCATTCCGACACCAACCTTGTCTGCATCGAGTGCACTTACTGCGGCGTTATTTGCGGGAGAATTCGTGAATGCAAAAGCAATCCCTACTCCGAGGACCCCCACGGAAACTAACAGAGGTGAAGCACCAGATGCATAGGTGGACAAGAATAAGGTAGACAGCCCCATCAGAGTCATCCCAGTAATTATCAGACGTTTATCCCCAAATCGATCAGAAAGACGGCCAACGAAGGGAGATAAGATTGCAACAGCCACACCACCTGGCAACAATATCATTCCAGCCTGTCCAGAAGAGAGTCCATTCACCTCAATGACTAGTAATGGGACGAACACAAGAACAGCGAAATAAGCAAACATCGAAAAAAATGCAATTATGACCGTATTGACATAATCCTTGTTATTGAACAGGACAGGTGGTACAAATGGATTTTCTGCGGTAACAATTCTCCAAATAAATCCCACCAAAGCTACAACAGAACCAATTAGGCTAGTTAACGATGAGAACGAAGAAAAACCAGAAGTTTCTCCTTGAGTGATGCCAAAAAGGAGTAATCCTACTGTGAGGCCGAGGAATAAACCACCAATGAAATCAAAGTTCTTATTGCTTCCTACGGATTCTGCCGGTTTAATTGTCGGTAACGCGTAGTAGGCACCAATAACAATCATAATGGCTAACAAAAATGTGAACCAAAACAAGGCATTCCACCCTAAATATTGACCAACTACTCCACCAAATATTGGACCAGCAGCAGTTCCAACACCAATACTTCCTGCGATAATTCCCAAAGCTCCCCCACGTTTTCCTTGTGGGAAAACCTTCGAAATTGCAATGACTGATAGAACTGGAATTGCGGACATCCCAGCACCCTGAACCATTCTTCCCAAAACCAACAATGGGAGGTTCGGGGCAATTGCACATAAAAGACTACCACTTGCCAGAATCATAATGGCAAAGATATATAGCTTTCGTAACTCAAAAAAGTCTGAGATTCGACCATAAATCGGAACTCCAATCGCAAGAACAAGTGCAATACCACTAACTATCCAACTCACTTGAGATTTCGAAGCTTCTAAAGCTTTGCTTATTAGTGGAAGTACGGGATTGACTGAATCAGCCGTAATTGAACCTACAAGTACAGATAGGGAGAGTACCATCATTAAAAGCCTAGTAGAACCCCTTTTTTCAGATTGAATCATTTCTTTAGATTTACTATCCTTTTTCATTTTATTTCCTCCTAAAATATATTGTGATTTTAGGAGGCTAAATCCACTGCTTTCCTCACCATAAACCTCACCTCATATCTATTTATATTGTAAAACCAAATCAACGAACTCACCATATTTCTACAGCATGATTAAAGATTCGGTTCTCCAAACTAACTGAACTGATCAAACAAAAAAAAGGCACCAGTTTAACAACCGGTGCCTAATCATTCGTATGCATTTTTACAAATGCAATAGATTCATAAATTTTTGCCCATTATATAAAAGGAGGCAAAAAGTTTTCCGGTAGTGTTTCCATTTTTTGTTTTTGTGAAAAAGGACATACTGATCCCGTTGTACCTAAATCCCCTGAAACTTTTACATGCTTTCTAAACTCGACATTAATGAAATCAATTCCCATTACTTTTTGCCTCCTTTCTCATATTGTGATAATAACACAATAATGGCTCTTTGTCAAATCGGACTGATGAGTCGGATATATAAGATGATAAACTTGAGATTACTCTCAGATTTATCATCTTTTTTAGTTATTTAATTTTAATAAGGCCGTTTATCAAGAAAATTCTTATACGCATATTTGTAAATGAGTTGAATCCATAGGAAACTCTTTTAAGTGTTTTTATATGAGTGTTCTTAGCTTCAATTTTTCCATTGGAAAAATTATATTTAAGAGCGTTTCTAATACCTTCTTCATAGGAAATCAGATTTTCTATTTTATCTCTAAATTGTGTATCCAAGCTATCAGGTAGATTTTTCAATAGTTCGAAAAAGGAACGGTCATCTTTGTTTCTAAAGTGATACATTAATAAATGGAAAATGTCATAAGCTTCTTTTAGTTCAGAAGAAAATGAGAGTAGTCGATCAATCACCATAGATTCCGTTAAAAGATGGTACTTTGGAGAAGGAAAACTTCTCCAAGTTTTGAACTCTGAAATGGAAATATTTGTTTGATTTTTTAGAAGTAATTTCCAGTTTGATTTTAATTTATTTGCTTTTGACTTTTTCTTATTGGTAATTAATCTCTTCATTTCTCGGACTCTAAAATCATTAAAAGCGGTGTTCAAATGCTTCACAATATGGAACCTATCAATGATTAATTTAGCAGTAGGAAAGACATTTTTAGTTAATTGAAAGTAAGCAGCATTCATGTCTGTTACTAAAAATTTAACTTTTTCCCTTTCCTCCAACGGAGAGCGATTGAAGTAAGGGATTATTTTATCTAATTTCCTACTAGGTAAAATATCTACTAATTCACCTGTTTCTCCATCAGCACATATGAAGCTCATTTGGTTCTGTTGCAAAGTTTTAAATAAAGAATAAAATCCCTTACGGTATCTATGATTTAAGCTGGGATTCCCAATAATA
>NZ_JBIMJQ010000045.1:0-5015 GCF_043674215.1 Streptococcus sp. A22 | reverse complement strand
TTATTGGACAAGTATGCCTCTGATTTTTTCTTTAAACTCTGGAGTCGTGTCCGTAAGTATGGGGCGATACCGACAGGTATTACTCAAAATGTAGAGACTCTTCTATTGGATGCCAATGGTAGACGCATTATTGCTAATAGCGAGTTCATGATTCTCTTAAAACAGGCTAAGAGCGATCGCGAAGAATTGGTGCATATGCTTGGACTTTCCAAGGAACTGGAGAAATACTTGGTCAATCCTGAAAAAGGGGCAGGACTTATCAAGGCTGGTTCCACCGTTGTCCCGTTTAAGAATAAGATTCCACAACGCACCAAGCTCTTTGACATCATGAGTACGGACCCTGAAAAAATGAGGACATGAGATGAAAGAGGATAAAAAGGTAGTCAAACAAGCCAGGCAAAACTTTCGAAGCAACTTAAAATCAGCTCGTATGCATTATCGGAAAGAAGTTAGGACCTTAAGACAGACTGTTCCTAAAAAAGGACGATTTCGAAAATCAGCCAAAAATTCTCTGTTTCAGGGAAAGAAAACAGAGTTAAAAGGAAATCTACTCAGTAGCCAAATGGAAGCAGAAGAGAAGTTCCTAAAGGAAATTACCTATGTGTCTCCTAGACTGTTGAAGGTAAAGGAAATCAAGAGGTATCGACTTCCTCAAGCTCAAGAACGTTTGCGGACGGCAAGAAAACATTTGTCTGAAGTGAAACTAAGTGAGAAGCAAAAGGAAGTTAATCCCAAGTTTACTTTCCAAAAAGAAAATCCTTCCCTGAAGTCTCGCTTTCAATTTCATCCAGAAAAGTCATTTGATCGACTCAGTGCAGAAAAAGAAGTAAGTTCTGCCAAACGTGAAGTCAAACAACTCAAGAAAGTCCAAAAGTCTAAGAAAAACTCTACCAAAGTCAAAGTTGGATTAGGCTTAGCTGCCTCTGAATCGCTTGACTTGGTGGCACAGGATGATGATTTAGATGGTCTAAGAACCTTAAAGGATACCAGCTTGAAAGCCAGACGCTATGGCAGGTTTACCTATCAAGCAGGTAAAGTGGCGGTGAAAAGTGGACAGACTGGTGTGCGTTTTACAAAGACGAAAGTGGATCATGGAAAGGAACGATTCCACAACTTCAAAAAGGGAAAAGGATTCATACGGCAGAAACCTCTTAAACCACAAAGACGCTACCAAACCTTTTTAAAGCATGCCAGAAAGCACAGTCTAGCAGGAGTTAAGGGGGGTGTCCAAGCCATTAAGGGAAGTCTGACCTTCTTTTCTGCAATTGCGGGAAATCCTTTGACTTGGATTGTTTCAGGCCTTCTCTTGATACTCCTTTTGATGATGAGCTTTTTCATGAGTGTCTCAGGAAGCAGTGTCATTCAACAAGATGAGATGGAATTGACCAAGGCCTATACCCACATGACGTGGGAAGATGCGGAGCATACGAGAACTAACGAAAAAGGGATTACCTATTACACCAAGATTGATGAGGTCATGGTTTACATGAATCATCAATACCAAGACTACAAGCTTGACGATGTCATGGAAACAGGTGGTGCGACCTACAAAGCATTTCTCAGTCAAGTCTGGACGGACTTAAATGGTGGATACTCTATTAAATCCATGTCTGACTTGTATAAAGAACCTGCTTACAAGCTGTCAGATGAGGACCAAGAAGAACTAAAGGAGTTGACCGAAGAAGGCAACTATTTAGCCCTTCAAGAATTGGACAATCCCTTTCAGGGTCAGACCGATGAGGATAGCTTAAACATGACCTACCGATATGGTTATGAGGTCATTGATGAAAAACCAACGCTTCATCACCATATCATCTTAGAAGCAAAAGAAGGTCAAGTCATTGTGGCTCCGATGGATGGCAAGGTATCTCTTGATGGGGAGAACGTTGTTTTGACATCTGGTAAGGGAGTCAATAAGACTAAACTAACCTTGTTTGGCATTCATTCAGGCCGAGTGAGTGAACATCAAAAAGTCTTGGCAGGAGACATTATTGGTCAAACCAAGGATGGATCGGGTCTAAAACTCACCTATCAAAAGGTTGATGATGACACGGATAAGTTGGTCTATGTCAATCCAGCTTTCTACTTTCCAAAAGTAATCCAGGTTCAGACCACCATTCTTCCAACTATCGGTCAATTTGGTGGCGACGAGTTCGAGAGAGCAAAGGCTATTTATTACTATCTCAAAAGCAAAGGTGCGACCAATCAAGCTATTGCAGCCATTTTAGGAAATTGGTCGGTAGAATCTTCCATTAATCCCAAGCGTGCAGAGGGCGACTATCTATCTCCACCTATTGGTGCGACAGACAGTTCGTGGGATGATGAGGGTTGGCTCTCACTCAATGGTCCAACTATATACAATGGACGTTACCCAAATATTCTCAAACGTGGTTTAGGCTTAGGACAATGGACAGATACCGCGGATGGGTCACGCAGACATACCTTGTTGCTCGAATATGCCAAAGGAAAAAATCTAAAGTGGTATGACTTAGGTTTACAACTGGATTTCATGTTGCATGGGGATAGTCCTTATTATACCAACTGGTTAAAGGACTTCTTCAAAAATTCAGGAAGTCCAGCTAGTCTTGCCCAACTCTTTCTCATTTACTGGGAAGGAAATTCAGGGGATAAGCTACTTGAGCGTCAGACACGAGCAAGTGAGTGGTATTACCAAATTGAAAAAGGCTTTAGTCAACCCAACGGTGGGACTGCACAAAGCGATCCAAAAGCACTTGAAGCTGTACGAGGAGATCTTTTTGAAAACTCTATTCCAGGAGGTGGTGACGGTATGGGGTATGCCTACGGTCAATGTACGTGGGGAGTCGCAGCCCGTATCAACCAACTGGGTCTAAAACTCAAAGGTAAGAATGGTGAGAAGATTCCAATTATCAGTACCATGGGCAATGGCCAAGATTGGGTACGAACAGCCGCAAGCCTCGGTGGTGAGACAGGGACAAGTCCACAAGCAGGAGCTATTCTTTCCTTTGCGGGAGGAGGACATGGCACACCAACAGAATACGGGCATGTGGCCTTCGTGGAAAAAGTCTACCCAGATGGCTCATTCCTTATCTCCGAAACCAACTATAATGGCAATCCAAACTACACCTTCCGTAAATTATCTGGAGTGGATAGTAGCTTGAGTTTTGCGTATACGACGAAATAAAAATATTAGAATACTTGTCTTCTTGTCCTAAATGTTGTATGATATTTGGGACAAAGTGGTCATCTCATCTAAACTTTAAGCGTGAACATAGGTGTTGACAAATAAGGAATTATCCCGTATAATAAGGGTAAATAAAGATTATAAATTACTTGTGGGCTAGTGGATATGGTCTGCACCCGCCTGTGGGCTCCGCACTCAGTTCAAACTGTTTGTTGAGAAAAAGAATAGCAGGACTGCCTACCCTTGAGGAATAGATAGGGCATATCTAGCGTGAGGTGAAACTCAATACGTGGAAGAGAAGGAAGCACCTGCTTCCTTCTCTTTTTTAGGAGAAAAATACAATGACATATACTTTGGAATGGCTCGAGACCTTTGATGGAGAGATTGATATTCTCAATGTCGATATGTCTTGTTTGGCCAATACTATTGAGAAATATGTTTCTCAGTACAAATACGTTTATCAGACAAATATGGAGAACTATCCTGAAATTGTTCTCTCCGTCCCAAATTCCTCTATTCCCCATCTATTAGGATTATCAAGAGATCATCATGTCAATTTACCAACTAATAATGCAGGGAGTATTTTTGAAGGATTAAAGGATGATTGGACATTGCAGCGTCTAAATAAGGCTGATAATGGATGGTTTAACGAAAATAAATTCAAAATCGTTGGCACATTACTACTTTATCAAATGTTACATGTGATGGAATGTAAATTTTATACAACGGATGGTATTTTGAATAGAAAAGTTGGTAAACGATTTAGAAGAGATAATATTTATTTTGTGGTCTTCAAATTAAGTAATGGTATTAGTTATACCGTTGAATTATCACATGAACAAGGAAATCAATACTTTCCAAGAAGTCTTAAAATCAACGACACCTTAATTACAAATTGTAGAGAAATAGAGCTGAAACTTGTTGACAAGAAACGCTTTAAGACTGCTAAAGTTAGAAAGGTTAATTGGCCGTCTTAATGTAAAAATTGATATCCTGATAATCAGGTCATCCACTTTTATGGGTGGCTTTTTTCTTTTCCCTCAATTTATTGTGATAACAAAATCAAGCCTTCTTTTTTATGATGAGGAAAGAGTGACAGTTTGTTGCTACATAAAAAGAAAAGAAGGACTATTTATGACCAAAACATGTAATCATCACTTTCTTGTCAATCAGGAAAAAGGCGAGAAACACGTCTTTCGCAAGAGTAAAAAATATCGCACTCTATGTTCCGTTGCCCTGGGAACAATGGTGACGGCTGTTGTTGCTTGGGGAGGCACGGTTGCACATGCTGATGAAGTGACACTATCGGTTGACACCACCATTCAACGAACGGAGAATCCAGCCACGAATTTACCAGACGCACAGCCAAACCCTGTTTCTGAACAAACTGAAAGTTTAGTTTCAACTGGACAATCTAATGGAGCGATTGCTGTCACCGTACCACATGATACGGTAACACAAGCAGTTGAAGAGGCCAAGGCTGAAGGTGTTTCTACGGTTGAAGATAGTCCAATGGATTTGGGAAATACAAGATTTGCGTCAGAGACCAGCCGACAAATTTCAAAAGCAGAAGCAGATGCCCAAAACCAAGTTGTGGCTATCAATGAAGTCACTGAAACCTACAAAGCTGACAAAGCAGCTTATGAGGATGAAAAAGTCCGAATTGAACAAGAAAATAAGGAGCTGACACAGGCCTACGAAGGTGCCAACCAAACTGGGAAGGAGACAAATGCTTGGGTTGATACCAAAGTCAATGACCTAAAATCTCAGTATGTAGATGCTGACGTGACAGTAAATGAACAAGTAGTTTCATCAGGAAATGGGACATCTGTATCTGACTACATAAATTATG
>NZ_JBIMJQ010000044.1:0-5114 GCF_043674215.1 Streptococcus sp. A22 | reverse complement strand
GTATAAGCAATAACAATCTGGCTAGTATCAGCCTTTCCATTAACATACGGAGCAACTGCCATGGCCTGCATCCCATTGTCATTTGTTTTGTCAACATCATTATTGTTGTCTTGAACAGCTATGACTTTGTACTGTTGACCTGTCATCGGATCTTCAATCTTACTGTCTTTAACAATTACAGGAGTATCATTAGACTTAGCTTTACTGGGTTCAACATTATAAACTTCCTCAGCAAACTTTTTATAACCACTATCTTGTATCGTCATATTAATCTTCCCTGCTATCCTTTGAATAATGGATTACTAAATCATCTAATGAGACTTTATGAATATCTGATATCCTATCTTTTAGTTTAGGCATATTTTTTTTTGATAATTTCTCGATTAACTCATTATCTGAAGGAGAAAAAACAATGCCACTAATTTCATCTAAACCAGATAAACTAGAAAAAGAAAAGCCTAGCTCATTTGAATGGTTTACAATCACAGTTGTTCCCCACATCCCTGTTTCTCTTGAATGTCCCCAACCATGAAACTCAATCGTTTCAACGTCTTCGTAATCATTTACCAACATCTTGGCAATTTGGACTTCTAACTGATATTGCTGCTCCTCCTTAGAAAGTTGATTATCTCCATTCAAACTAAAAAACATCACTAATCCTCCTACTACTAAAATACCCACGATAATAGACAATAAACGTTTACCTGTCATAGCTGACCTCCTTTACTCTATTGTACACTATTTCTCTAGTATTGAGAGGGTTTTCTTAATGTTTGTATAAATAAAAACATACATACTTTTGGAACGAAACTCAAACATTAAAATCGATAAGTATATCCCACATATCGATCAGTCGTCTTGGTCTTTCTATCGTGACAGGGTTTACAAAGAGCTTGCCAGTTGTTTTGGTTCCAGAAGAGTTCTTGGTCACCTCGGTGGGGTGTGATATGGTCAACCACTATTGCCTTGGTCAATCGACCTTTGACTTTACATTGAACACAGAGTGGATGAACTTTTAAGTAACGAAGTCGTGCTTTGTTCCACTGGGCATTGTATCCTTTGGCTTTGGTTGACTTGGTATCCAGTTGGTAGTTTGCTTTATGGTTCTCACAATACTTCTGTCCATACGGTACTAGGTTAGGACAACCATTTTGTTTACAAGGTGTGCTTGGTCTTCTTGGCATTTTCCCTCCAAAGAAAAAGTACAATTATTCTAGGTAATTGTGCTTTACTAATCTATTTATTGCCCTACAAAACAACGTCCATTCTCTTGGAAAATTATTATCGCCCGAGCAATAGTAAGTTCTTCCATTCATGACAAATGATACATTCCACTGAGTACCATCTAAAATCTCCATCTCATTTGAATAATATTCCTTCCATTCAGACAGTTTCACACGTTTTAATTGATTTAAGAATAAAAATAATCGGAGATTGGAGATTGTTATTATCTCGGCTTCTGTCTCAGGAAATTTTTGGATACTTACCAATTTTTCTTCTACGTTAATATCAATTGAAATCATCGGTAACATGAAACTAAATAGTGATACGGTTATAGAAGATACTTGAAGATTGGGCATATGAACACTCCTTTTCTCTCTCAATTTTATCACTATTTCTCCCAAGGAAGATAACCTTTTGTGAAATGCCCAAAGCAAGTTGTCTTGGAGTAGTCTACATTCAAGAGATTAAGTTCCTTAATGATACCTCGTGGTGTTAAATCATAACGCTCACGAATCATTCCTTCCAGTTGTTTTGCGGTGTAGCGACTGGTTCCAAAGGTTACTACGTAAACCGACACAGGTTCTGCTACTCCAATGGCATAGGCTAATTGTACTTCACATCGTTTCGCATAGCCTTCTCTAACAATATCCTTAGCAATCTTTCGTGCCATGTACGCTGCTGAGCGGTCTACCTTGCTTGGATCTTTTCCAGAAAAAGCACCGCCACCATGATGTGCGAAACCACCATAGGTATCTGCCACAATTTTTCGACCAGTAACTCCTGCATCCGCAAATGAGCCACCAAGAACAAAACGTCCAGTTGGATTGACTAGAACTTTGAAATCTAGATTCTGACGGTAACGAAGGGCAACTGACATCATTGCCTCTGTCACAATTCGTTTCACTTTATCCAAGTCAGCCGAGTTTGCTTTGCCTGAAGGGAAACTCTACTTATCGCCTGTTCTTGACGGCTATAATAGTGAGATTATTGCTTTTACCCTGTCTCGGTCACCTGACTTGAAGCAGGTTCAAACCATGCTTGCGAAGGCTTTTCCAGCAAGTTTTATACAGTGGGACTATTCTCCACAGCGATCAAGGTTGGCAATACCAGCACCAGTCTTACCATTACTTTTTGGAAACAAAAGGCATTCGACCATCCATGTCCCGCAAAGGGAATAGCCCAGATAATGGGATGATGGAGTCTTTCTTTGGCATTCTCAAATCTGAAATGTTTTATGGACTCGAGACATCTTATCAATCACTTGACGAGCTTGAAGAAGCTATTACAGATTATATTTTTTACTACAACAACAAACGAATCTAAGCAAAATTAAAAGGACTTAGTCCTGTCCAGTACAGAACTAAATCCTTTCAATAATTATTTGTCCAACTTTTTGGGGTCAGTACAAATCAGGTAGCCCTATTTGTATTCCGTAATTCTACTTTTCACGAGGTTGGTCATAAGTCCAAGCACTAGCAGAATATTAAAAATAATAAAAAATCCTGTAAAACTCCAAATACCATTGGTGGCTAAATCTTCTGTATAGAGGTATCTCTCAGTAAAGAAGAGGTAAATTCCATAGATTTCTATAAAGACTAATCCACTGATGAGTCCGATAAGAAACAAAGCACCTGAAACTTTCACAATCCGATAAAGGACAAGCAACATCAGTCCTATTGCTATGATCATCAGAAAGCTTTGTAGAATTTGCTCCAACATCTTACACCTCTTTCTAGGCTAATTGCTTACGATAATCGTTGGCTTGTTCCTGGTCAAGTTCATCAAGTTGGGTAACCAAGTCAAGGTATTCCGTCTTCGTCACCTCATCTAAGTTTGAAAAATCATTCTCACGACTTTTGATGATGAGTTCCAGCTGTCCAGTAATTTCACGCTTTGAAAAACTGTAATCAAAGGTCTCATCTTCATACTGTTCCTTTAAAGTTTGGTAGTTTGCCCTATCTTCTGGACTTGTATAGCCTTGTGCCAACCATTCTTCAAGTTTATAACGCATTTCTTCTAGTGTTTGGGTCATGATCTATTCTCCTTTTGTGATTTCTTGACTTCATTTTACCGCGTTCAAAATTATTTGTCAGCCTTTTTTCTTATATCTCGAGTGCTATTTGTTGCTTCTTTTGGGGTGTTGTATCTTCACTAAACTTGGCCAAAGCTGCATCTATCTCTTCAATCTCTGCTTCTTTTTCAACCAAGGGAGCTAAAACATCATACTTAGCCTTTACAAGCTGATAGTCCTCTTCCTTTGGAAAGACTTTTTCAACTTCTACTTTGGCTACTCGTAGCTTATCTTTTAAATCCTTTACCAGCTCTTGCGTCTTTTCTTGGTCATCTATAATATGGTCAATGGCATTACTAATCCGTTGAATGGTTCCCACGTCTGATTTTAAATCAAGGGCGACTGTATATTGGTTATCGCCTACAATCATCAAAGAAACAGTCTCTGGCAAAGGCTCACTAGGACCTCGTGTAGTCATTTTTAAGTCAAATCCTCTAAAGTTGGCAAGTGTTCTGACTTCCTTGGTCTCTGAGCGGTTATAGGTGATGAGTTTACGCAGATAATCCCCTGCTTCAGCACGATTATCCATTGCTTGATTGTCAAATCGCATGACAAAATCTTGCGACTTTGTTGCCAAAGATTGGGCAATATCTTTATCATATTTACTCAACCGTTTTTCCATAATAGGGAGGTGCTTCTCGCTATAGGAAATTGTATGGCGATATTCATCTTTTGAGCGATTAAAAGCTCGTTTTTGATTTTCTAAAACTGTCAGTTCATTTTCCAATTCCATTTTGAGCTTAAGGTAGGGATTACCAGTGGCCAAAGCCTTAAAGTCAGAAGCAGTCATTGTTTGTTCATCAATGTCTTCAGCTGATCTCACAGGATCTTTTGAGGTCATTATCTGGGTGATATACTTTAGCTTATTCTCCTGCGTCTGCCAAAGATAATTGTCGAAGCTCCCTTTAGTAATATAGTGATAAATATCTACCTCCTGGTGCATGTTTCCCTGTCGGATGAGCCTTCCATTTCTCTGGACAATGTCTGAGGGACGCCATGGAACATCTAAATGGTGGACAGCTTTCATGCGTGATTGGACGTTTAGACCCGTTCCACCTTTTTCCGTAGAAGCCATGAGAATCCGTACTTCTCCACTATTGACCTTGCGTGACAGAGAGTTTTTCTTGTCATCCGTATTAGCGTCATGGACAAAGGCAATTTCTTCTTTTGGAATCCCTCGATCGACTAGCAAGTTCTTAAGTTCATTGTAAACATCAAAGCCATCTTCCTTACTTTTAGGGGTTCCAATATCAGAGAAAATCATCTGAGTGGCTTTATCTTCAGCTCCATCACGGTAAATCCGCTCGACATTATCGACTACTTGAAGGACTTTCTGATTATCCGATAAGGAGTAAGCAGGGTCAATCAACCGCATATCAATAGCTAGTTTTCTGGCTTCTCCAGTTATCTTTAACATGTTATCTCTACTTGGATCAACACTACCTGACTTGATAGCGTCTGAACGCTCTACCAGCTCTTCTAAATAGTATTTCTGAGCTTGCGTTAACTCGCTTTCCACCGCAATAATCTTAGCTTCAGGTACAGGTAAGTCGAGCATATCTGAGGTCTGAATATCGGCAGTTTCCTTGTAGATTCGCATGAGTTCAGGCAAGTTGACAAATTTCTTAAACCGTTTCTTAGGTTGGTATTTATCACCTGTCGGGGCTAGTTCCATGGAGTTTTCAATATTCCCAAAAGCCCCAACCCATGAATCAAAATTGGATACCTGGTATCGCTCTAAAACATCAGGTTGAATGTAATTCATCATGGTGAAAAGTTCACTAATAGAGTTAGAAACTGGTGTTCCTGTCGCAAAAAC
>NZ_JBIMJQ010000043.1:0-5469 GCF_043674215.1 Streptococcus sp. A22 | reverse complement strand
GAGCACCAGTTGGAAGAACTCCAAAAACTAGAGCGAGATACCTTTATTGAATTTGAAAACCTTGGAATTGATTTTCTTTTTGTGGATGAAGCTCATCACTTCAAGAATATCCGTCCAATCACAGGACTTGGGAATGTCGCGGGAATCACCAATACCACTTCAAAAAAGAACGTAGACATGGAGATGAAGGTGAGACAGGTTCAGGCAGAGCATGGCGATAGAAATGTCGTTTTTGCGACAGGAACACCAGTTTCTAACTCCATCAGTGAACTTTTCACCATGATGAATTACATTCAGCCCGATGTTTTGGAACGATATCAGGTATCCAATTTTGACTCATGGGTTGGGGCTTTTGGGAATATCGAAAACTCTATGGAACTAGCCCCGACAGGTGATAAATACCAACCTAAGAAACGGTTCAAGAAATTTGTCAACCTTCCTGAACTCATGCGAATTTACAAGGAAACAGCTGATATTCAGACTTCAGAAATGCTTGATTTACCTGTACCTGAAGCTAAGATTATTGCGGTGGAAAGCGAGTTAACGCAAGCTCAGAAATACTATTTAGAAGAACTGGTAGAGCGTTCAGACGCTATCAAGTCAGGTAGTGTTGATCCAAGTAGAGATAACATGCTTAAAATCACAGGTGAAGCCAGAAAACTAGCCATTGATATGCGGTTGATTGACCCTGCTTATAATTTATCAGATAATCAGAAAATCCTTCAAGTGGTCGATAATGTCGAGCGGATTTACCGTGAAGGAGCTGGAGAAAAGGCTACTCAGATGATTTTCTCAGATATTGGAACACCTAAAAGTAAGGAAGAAGGGTTTGATGTTTACAATGAACTTAAGAACTTGTTGGTCGATCGAGGGATACCAAAAGAAGAAATTGCCTTTGTCCATGATGCCAATACTGATGAGAAGAAAAACTCATTGTCTAGAAAGGTCAATAGCGGAGAAGTGCGGATTCTCATGGCTTCGACAGAAAAAGGGGGAACAGGATTAAACGTCCAGTCTCGCATGAAAGCTGTCCACCATTTAGACGTTCCCTGGAGGCCCTCAGATGTAGGACGGATTTTGCGGACATTCAAAATAAAAAAGAATGTGGAGGTAACAGACAATGGCAAAGACAATTTTTGAGGAAATGGGCGGTAAATACGAAAGGCAAGGCGATTATTTAATACCGTGCTTAACTGTACCCGCCGAAGAAGAACAGCCGATAGGCATCTGGGGACAGCGGCATTTGGATTATCTGAAGCATCACTGCAAAGTTACATACACCAATCTTCTTACAAGCGGCAGACTTAACGCTTACCTTGCCGACATTGACAGACAGGCACAGGAACGCTTTGAAAGGCTCATAGAGGGTATGAAACAGGCACAGGGCATAACGGAACAGTAAAGGCAGAAAACGCCTTAGAATGGACAGGATGCCTCAATAACATAAGGGCTTGTGCGAGGGAGATTGTGGAAAAGGAAATTATTTTTGCATAAACAGATGATTAGTGGCAGGGGGAAATCCTGCCGCTTTTTCTGCTTTAGTTTGTCAGCTTGACAAATAAAGGGTTAAGGAATATAATTAGATTCAGTATTATACAAGGAGTTAATAAATATGCGGCAAGGTATTCTTAAATAAACTGTCAATTTGATAGTGGGAACAAAAAGTAGCAGTCCCGTTTCACTTTTAATATGGGGCTTAGTTTTTTGTACCCAGTTAAAGAATACTTTTATCATGTAATTTTATATGCCCGAAAACATATAAGTGTTTTGGGGCTATTGGAGTTATTTACCCAGTGATAGGAGTATTTATCACTGGGTATTTTTATGCCCTTTTTTGGGTGTTGATAGGAGGAAAATCACATGAAAATAATTAACTTAGGCATTCTGGCTCACGTTGACGCAGGAAAGACAACATTAACGGAAAGTTTATTGTATACCAGTGGTGCAATTGCAGAACTAGGGAGCGTAGATGAAGGCACAACAAGGACAGATACAATGAATTTGGAGCGTCAAAGGGGAATCACTATCCAGACAGCAGTGACATCTTTTCAGTGGGAGGATGTAAAAGTCAACATTATAGATACGCCAGGCCATATGGATTTTTTGGCGGAGGTGTACCGCTCTTTGGCTGTTTTAGATGGGGCCATCTTGGTGATCTCCGCTAAAGATGGCGTGCAGGCCCAGACCCGTATTCTGTTCCATGCCCTGCGGAAAATGAACATTCCCACCGTTATCTTTATCAACAAGATCGACCAGGCTGGCGTTGATTTGCAGAGCGTGGTTCAGTCTGTTCGGGATAAGCTCTCCGCCGATATTATCATCAAGCAGACGGTGTCGCTGTCCCCGGAAATAGTCCTGGAGGAAAATACCGACATAGAAGCATGGGATGCAGTCATCGAAAATAACGATAAATTATTGGAAAAGTATATCGCAGGAGAACCAATCAGCCGGGAAAAACTTGTGCGGGAGGAACAGCGGCGGGTTCAAGACGCCTCCCTGTTCCCGGTCTATTATGGCAGCGCCAAAAAGGGCCTTGGCATTCAACCGTTGATGGATGCGGTGACAGGGCTGTTCCAACCGATTGGGGAACAGGGGAGCGCCGCCCTATGCGGCAGCGTTTTCAAGGTGGAGTATACAGATTGCGGCCAGCGGCGTGTCTATCTACGGCTATACAGCGGAACGCTGTGCCTGCGGGATACGGTGGCCCTGGCCGGGAGAGAAAAGCTGAAAATCACAGAGATGCGTATTCCATCCAAAGGGGAAATTGTTCGGACAGACACCGCTTATCCGGGAGAAATTGTTATTTTAGCTGATGATACTTTGAAACTGAACGACATTCTAGGAAATGAAAAACTCCTGCCTCATAAAACACGGATTGATAATCCCATGCCATTACTTCGGACAACGGTAGAGCCGCAAAAGCCGGAGCAAAGGGAAGCCCTGTTAAATGCCCTCGCAGAGATTGCTGATACAGACCCTCTTTTGCATTTTGACATTGATACTGTTACACATGAGATTATGTTATCTTTTTTGGGAAAAGTACAGTTAGAAGTTATTTGTTCGCTATTAGAAGAAAAATATCATGTGGGCGTGGCTATGAAAGAGCCTTCGGTTATTTATCTGGAAAGACCGCTTAGAAAAGCAGAATATACCATCCACATAGAAGTCCCGCCAAATCCTTTCTGGGCTTCTGTCGGGTTGTCCATAGAGCCGCTCCCTATTGGAAGCGGAGTGCAGTATGAAAGCAGAGTTTCACTTGGATATTTAAATCAATCGTTCCAAAATGCGGTTATGGAGGGGGTTCTTTATGGCTGCGAGCAGGGGCTGTATGGATGGAAAGTGACAGACTGTAAAATCTGTTTTGAATATGGATTGTATTATAGTCCTGTAAGTACCCCCGCAGACTTTCGGCTGCTTTCCCCTATCGTATTGGAGCAGGCTTTAAAAAAAGCAGGGACAGAACTATTAGAGCCATATCTCCACTTTGAAATTTATGCACCGCAGGAATATCTCTCACGGGCGTATCATGATGCTCCAAGGTATTGTGCAGATATTGTAAGTACTCAGATAAAGAATGACGAGGTCATTCTGAAAGGAGAAATCCCTGCTAGATGTATTCAAGAATACAGGAACGATTTAACTAATTTCACAAATGGGCAGGGAGTCTGCTTGACAGAGTTAAAAGGATACCAGCCAGCTATTGGTAAATTTATTTGCCAACCCCGCCGCCCGAATAGCCGTATAGATAAGGTTCGGCATATGTTCCACAAGTTAGCTTAACAGCTTGCAAAAGTCATATAAAATGAGATTTGAAAGGATTAGAGACTAATTATGATGAAATGCGAATGGATATTGTGTCCTGTTTGTGGGAGCAAAACCCGTAATAAAATTAGGAAGGACACTGTTTTGGAGAATTATCCCCTTTATTGTCCAAAATGCAGACAAGAAAGCTTGATTAAAGTTGACAACTTGAAGATAACTGTCATCAAAGAGCCAGACGCTTAAGACGCAGAGCCGATGAAATTGTGGAACAATTCACGAATCATCGGCTCTTTTTGTTTCGTATTTGAAAGAACAAACTCACCAAATAAAAAAAACGATATTCGGGTGGGTTATTTTGTTATACTTATTTGTCCTATAAACTATTTAGCAGCATAATAGATTTATTGAATAGGTCATTTAAGTTGAGCATATTAGAGGAGGAAAATCTTGGAGAAATATTTGAAGAACCCGATTACATGGATTGGATTAGTTCTTGTGGTTACGTGGTTTTTAACTAAAAGTAGTGAATTTTTGATTTTTGGTGTGTGTGTCTTGTTGTTAGTATTTGCTAGTCAAAGTGATTAAATAGAATTCATATCCAATTTATTTTTTTCTTAACAAGGGAGGTGTTTTTTAACATGACTAAAGTAGGGTATGCACGTGTCAGTAGCAAAGAACAGAACTTAGATAGACAACTGAAAGCGTTAGAGGGCGTTTCTAAGGTCTTTTCAGACAAAGCAAGCGGTCAATCGGTCGAACGCCCACAATTACAAGCTATGCTTAACTATATTCGTGAAGGGGATATAGTTGTTGTTACTGAATTAGATCGATTAGGACGAAATAATAAAGAATTAACAGAATTGATGAATCAAATTCAAATTAAGGGGGCAACCCTGGAAGTCTTAAATTTACCCTCAATGAATGGTATTGAAGATGAAAATTTAAGACGGCTGATTAATAATTTAGTGATTGAATTGTATAAGTACCAAGCGGAATCTGAACGCAAACGAATTAAAGAACGCCAAGCCCAAGGAATTGAAATTGCTAAGAAAAAAGGAAAATTCAAAGGGCGACAACTGAAATTCAAAGAAAATGATCCACGTTTACAACACGCTTTCGATTTGTTTTTGAACGGTTTATCCGATAAAGAAGTTGAAGAACAAACTGGAATTAATCGCCGAACGTTTAGAAGGTATCGATCAAGATACAACGTGACAGTCGATCAAAGAAAAAACAATGAAAAGAGGGATAGTTAATGAGTACGGTTATTTTAGCTGAAAAACCAAGCCAGGCATTAGCCTATGCAAGTGCTTTAAAACAAAGCACCAAAAAAGACGGTTATTTTGAGATCAAAGACCCAATCTTTGCAGATGAAACGTTTATCACGTTTGGTTTTGGGCATTTAGTCGAGTTAGCAGAACCAGGTCATTATGACGAAAAGTGGCAAAATTGGAAACTTGAATCATTGCCGATTTTTCCTGATCGATACGATTTTGAAGTGGCAACAGATAAAAAAAAGCAGTTTAAAATTGTTGCTGAACTTTTAAAACAAGCAAATACAATCATTGTCGCAACAGATAGCGACAGAGAAGGCGAAAACATTAGAAGCAAACTTAAGAGTGTGTTGATTGTGCATTATCTTAAAATTTTGTATAATAGGAATTGAAGTTAAATTAGATGCTAAAAATTTGTAATTAAGAAGGAGGG
>NZ_JBIMJQ010000042.1:0-7688 GCF_043674215.1 Streptococcus sp. A22 | reverse complement strand
ACAGCACAGCACAGCACAGCACAGCACAGCACAGCACAGCACAGCACAGCACAGCACAGCACAGCACAGCACAGCACAGCACTAAGGGTTACTCTAAACCTCTTTTTGTGCATCCCAAAAACAGAATTTGCTAAATCAAGCAAGTTCTGTTTTTTGCGTTTATAGGAGGTAGAAATGACTCTAAAAAAATTTATAATGGAAAATATTGAAAATTTTAATAATAACGTTAAGACAGAGGAGGATTTAAAAGTAAAAGTAGTTTTACCTTATCTGAAAAAACTTGGTTATTCTGAATCTGATATGAATTTTGAGTCCCCAATGGAAGTTGTTATTGGCTCAAAGAAAACTATTGTCTATTCTGATATTGAAATTGTATTAGATGGTCGTGTCGAACTTGTTATTGATATTAAACGTCCAAGTCATGCAGTTACACAAACAGATATATTACAAGCTGCTAGCTATGCCAAGTTAATTAGTACTCCACCTGCTACAATAAGTTGTGTAACAAATGGTATTAGCGTAATTACAACGAATACTTTTACAGGCGAACAAGAAGAATCTATACCTACTAAATCTCAATTACTAAAAAGAGTAAACTCTACAAAGAAAAAAGTTTTTACAGAAATCCAGTTGAATGAAGTAAAAAGGGTTTTACTAACATTAGCAGAACCTGAGGAACTCTATAAACTTATCAATTCTTCAAAAAATACAATTGAGAAAAAAGCCTTGATAAGAAGTGATCAGTCATTTAAAGAAATAACAAAGATTATTTTGGTAAAAATGAATGAAGAACGCCGTGTTAAAGCTTACGAAGGAGAAAATCGATTCTCGGTGGAATATTTAGAAAAGTTGGCTGGTGCCAATAAATTCTCTATTGTTGAAGGATTTAAACATCTCTTTACTGAAGCACTTAAAAGATACCCAAATATTTATCCTGGTGATGAGGCTCAATTTTTAATCGAAGATGATGAGGCTCTTATAAAAGTTGTTGACGATTTATCTCCATTTTCATTTTTAGGAACTGGCGAGGATATTAAAGGAGCTGTTTATGAAATTTTCTTAAAAGGAACTTTAAGAGGCGAGTTTGACCAATACTTTACACCTCGCGAAATAGTTGATTTCATGGTTCAATTGGCTGATCCTCAAATGGATGATATATTCCTTGATCCAGCTTGTGGATCTGGTGGATTTTTAATTCAAGCTTTTAACCATGTAAACCAAAAAATAATAAATTCTCGTAGTTCTGAAGTTGAGCAAAATAAATTATTTAAAGATTTAATCAATAAAAATATTTGGGGACATGAAGCTGATAAAGATTTACATGTTTTAGCAAAAATAAATCTTATAATGCACGGAGATGGTTGGAATAATATCTATCAAGGGGATACACTAATTTCAAATCATTTAAAAGATGACTATTTTGATTTAGTTCTTGCAAATCCGCCTTTTACTATAAAATATGAATTTACCGATACTTTATCTAAATATGAAATGGGAATTGGCAAACCCAAAGAAGAACTAGATATTTTATTTGTAGAAAAGTCATTAAATGTTTTGCAAGAAGGGGGAGATATGTATATTGTCTTACCAGAAGGACTTCTTACAAATAAGTCATACCAGTATTTTAGAGACTGGTTATTAGAAAAAGCTGACTTGCTATGTAGTATCTCTTTACCAGAGGGAGCGTTTATTCCTATGGGAAGCTCTGTCTCTAAAACATGTATTTTAGGACTTAGGAAAAAATCTTCTGATAGTTCATATAAATCCCCAACTCATGCCTTTTTAGGTGTTGCTAAGGAAATTGGTTTCGAGACAGGAAAAAAATCATATAAGAAAATAGGCGAAAATGATCTAAATGAATTTTTGAGTGATTATGACGAAGTTTATGAAGAAATTAGAACTACAAGCAATGGTGGGGAATATGGATGGATTCCAAATTCCAAAGTTACCCCAAGGAGACTTGGAGCCTCACATCTCCTTAACCTTATTGATGTTAAAAATTTTAAAACAACACTTCCACTAGGTGAAGTGGTATCAATTGAACAACCAAAGATTCCAGTTAAAAATTCAGAACTGTATTATTATTTAGAGATACCTGATATCAGTGAATCTACAGGAGCAGTTACCAATATAAGAAAACTTACTGGCAATAATATAACAAGTAATAGTTTAGTAGAATTTAAGCCAGGTGACATCCTTTTTTCTAGAATAAATCCTAGAAAGAATAGAATTACTTTAATTCCAAAATTTGACCATGACTCAAAAACTAAATTTGTTACTTCTGGAGAAATATATGTGTTAAAAGTAAAAGATAATAACGAATATCTTTCAGAAGTAACCCAAAGTGCTCTGGTGCCAATTTTGAGAAGTCCAAGTGTAAAAAATCAAATTGTTCGATTGGGTGTTGGTTCATCAAGCTCTCGTGCTAGAGTTTACGCGGATGACCTTGAAGGAGTAAGAATTCCAATTTTAAGTCAAGAAAACTTGATCGAACTTTCAACGCTAGCAACAAAAAATGCACTTTTAATTTGGAATCAATCGCAAGAATACATTAAGAATCATGTTAAAATGCAAACAATGCTTGATTCTATTGAAGATAAGGATACTTATAGATCTATTTGAAACCAACAGACTATCAAGGCAGGGATCACGACTAACAAAAATGCAATCCTTCTTATTTAATGGCTGGGACCGATTCATACCATAGTATAATTCCGATTCTGTTTTTCGGTTTCATTCAATAATATAGATAACACCTATCCTCATACGTAGAGTGTGTTGCTCTGCTCGTAAAAGCCAAAAAACCTTGGAACGAAAGGGATAATGAAAAGCCTTGATTTCAAGGCTTTTTGCTTTGGGGTGGGTAAGTATCAGAGTGAGAAATTTTTTACAGTGAGTAGAAGTGATAGCTAGAAATTATCCAATTCTATTTCCATTTACCCTGTGGGTACGTGTTTGTTTCCATTGACAAGGAGTATGAGGGAATAGAAACGTACCCACCTCTAATATCGCCTGAATGGTCGATTGAAGTGTGAGTTTTAAATTTGATACAAAATGTGTTATACTTTGTTAAAAATGGGGTTATATTATGAAATTTGATTTAGAATTGGTAGAAAATGGAAAGTATTTCGATATCCTGAATAAATGGGAACTTGATCCTAGTGTGGTACGATTACCTTTTTATGATGGAAAATCTAAAAGGATAGTAGGTTTACGAAAAAATCTAATTTCTGATTACTTTATTGAGAGTTTGACTGAAATTCACCATGATGGTATGCCCTCAGAAAAAGATAAGGATCGCGGTCATTTTATAGCTCAGTGATTCAAAGAATTCCTATTGACGCCGGATGAATTGAGTAGTTTTAACAATGAAGTAAATAGATAATATTCCAGATGCTATATTTCATAATTTTAACAAATTCAATGAGGTAGCTATGGAGTGTCACTGACCGAGAAAAAAACGGGATTATCTTTACAGATGCTTCTAATAATTGTCTTGGGAATGATGGTGACTATGTACTCATTGTTACGTAACAAACGGAGAGGAAAGTAGTAAGATGAAAAAGTATCGATTATTTATCAGTATTTTAGCAACAATAGCAATTTTAATTTTAGGAGGGTGTGGTATGACTTCTCAGAAAGAAACATTGAAGGAAGAGAGACAAATTGCAAAAAAGATAGCTAAAGATTTTTCGTCAAAATATTTGGCGCCAGATAAAAATGAAATCACAACGATTACCTTTTATCAGGAACCGGTCGTTTCAAACGATGCAACTGGAAATGTTACATATAAATTTTACATAAATGATAATAGTGAATGGAAAGTCGTAGCTTCTGTTAAGGAACAGACCGGTGAGATATGGGCTTATGGAAGTGATTATATTGACCTTGTCCATTCTGAACAAATTCTTCAAAATGATGATTTGACTATTAAACTTTGGGAGCAAAAGTAAATGTTAACCACACCTCAAGACAGTAAGATTCTATCAAATGTTTCCTATTGGATAGATACGAATAAATCTGACAAACCGTTTACCCCTTTAAAAGGTGAGATATTAGATACTAGAGATATCAGAGGATTATCACAGAACTTCCAAGTCCTCGCAGTAGAAGACAACACCGCTAATGGTATGCAGGCAATGGCCGTAGCGCCAGTTGTTAACTGTGATTAGGAGATATAAAATGACGAAACGAAGAATTTTTATTAGTTTAGTAGTCGCAATCACAATTTTAATATTAGGAGGTTGTGGAATGGCTTCGCAGAAAGAAACATTGACGAAAGAGCAACAAGATAATGTGGTTAAAAGGATATCGAGAAATTACAAAATTAAAAAGGTGGAATTTGTGAATTTAGAAAGGAATAATTCAACTGGTTATTATAGTTTAGTATTTAAGGTGAATGATAAAAAGACGACGAATATAGTTCAGTTTAAGAATGCTGAGGAATTTGACAGTTCAGAAGGAATTATTGCTTTGGATCCTATTGAAGAATTTACTGATATTAAAAAGTCTATAGAATTCGATAGTAGTAAGAGGGTAGACACTAGTGATATTACAATAATCTATTTGAAAGGATAGTTCTTATGATGACAGAACATCAATCTAATTGGTTAGCTACACAAGTCTATAGTGTAGATGGTCAAAAAAAATGATGGTCAATATGAAACTATTAGTAAAGGTCCATATTATTATGATAAAAACAACCCTGAGATAGGTCAATTCCAAGTCCTCGCTGTAGAAGACAACACCGTCAACGGCATGCAGGCTAGTGTCTTTTTGTTTAGCAAGTGGCTATTATAAATGTACAATTCGCGCTGATCGAGAAAAAACGGGATTATCTATACAGATGCTTCTAATAAACGGCTTGGGAATGATAGTGATTTTGTACTCATGGTTTCGTAATTAATGGAGAGGAAAGCAGTAAGATGAAAAAGTATCGATTATTTATCAGTATTTTAGCAACAATAGCAATTTTAATTTTAGGAGGGTGTGGCATGACTTCGCAGAAAGAAACATTGACGAAGGAGCAACAGGATAATGTGGTGCGAGGAATTGTCAAGAATTATAATATAGAAACAATAAAATTTATAAAATTTAGTAAAGACCTAAAAACAGGTAGTTATCACTTGTTATTTACCATAAATAACAACGAAAGATACAAAACAGGAATTACAGTTCGAAAAATTTCAGAGTTTGATGAAAGTCTGGACAATATTGGTCTCAGTCCTATTGAGGATTTTGAACCTCTGGAAAGGGATGTTCCAATCGATAGTACAGAAGATACTATTAAAAAGGTAGATGTGGTATATTTAGGAGAATAGTATAATCGTCTTGGGAATGATAGTGACTTTGTACTCATTGTTTCGTAATAAACGGAGAGGAAAGCAGTAAGATGAAAAAGTATCGATTATTTATCAGTATTTTAGCAACAATAGCAATTTTAATTTTAGGAGGGTGTGGTATCACTTCGCAGAAAGAAACATTGACGAAGGAGCAACAAGATAATGTGGTAAGATGGATTGCTAGGGGCTATGAAGTGCAAGAAGTTGAATTTTTACAACTATCACAAAATACCAGTACACGCATTTATTTGCTATCAATTCGTCTTAATGGAGATAAGTCTTTAGAAACAACAATTCCGGCAGATAGTCTTGATGAGTTTGATGCTTCTGAAGGAGAACTATTGTTAGGACCAATTGACAATTTTGAGGAAATTTTGAAAGAAAAACCATTAGAAAAAACAAGGTCTATTGATATCTCTAGTACAAGAATTGTTTATTTGGAGGATTAACCATGACTATTGATCTATATAACAAGTGGTTACTATTGCAGTAGGTCTTGCGGCTATTGTAGCAACAGCAGGTGCTGCGACCCCTTTGGTTGTAGGTGCAGGCATTGTGGCAGGAACAGGCACTGTCGCCTATGGTGCTTCCAATGTGGCAGAAGCAGGACAAGGTATTTACCTAGGCTATAAAGGTGATGGTAAAACATTAGCCATCAACCCCATCCGAGATACCCTCTTCATGGGAAATGATAAACTATACCATCAAGTGGGCGGTCTCTTTACAACCACCAGTGCCGTGATGATCCCCATCGGACAAACACAGAGTGTGACTAAAGGACTCGCTGAGTTTGCGATAGGTGAAGTAGGCGGTTTTGTCGGAGGTCAGGTAGGCTATCACGGAACCAAACTTCTAGGAGGAAACGAAGCTGATGCCGAGCGTGCAACTTTTGTAGGCAGTATCTTAGGTGGCTTTGCGGCATCGTCTGCGGCAAGTAAGTTTAGTTTGAATGATGTGGGTAAAACTAAGGTCACTTCATTTATGGATGAGATGAGTCCTGAAGATGCACGAAGGTATGAGCAGTGGAATAAGTTAGTCGCAGATGGTCTCGACCCAGAACAAAGGATGTGGATTCAAGATTTCGGAACCCCAAATACCTATTTTGAATTCAAGAAACATAATCCTAGTCAAAACATTTCAGATTATCAGGATTTAGTCCTAAATCAAAGTCCATGGCCGAAAGGCTATACTCCAGAAAAAACAACTTTGAAATCAGGGGATACCTTTGAAATGGCAATGGGACCAGAGAGAATCCAGCCTAATGATTGGCCTGGAGGATTTGGAACAGATAGCGGAACAATTAGTAGTAAAGATTATGTGTACAATGATTTAGCGGTTAAATCTGATTGGAAACCAGAGCTTGAACGAGTGGTACAATATCGTGTCAAAGAGGGAGTAGAACTCCCTGTTCAAGTAGGTCCTGTTGGTCCACAAATTGATGTACAAGTAGATAAATACTTACCGGGAGGAGCTAGTCAGATACAGATGCTAGTAGAACCTGCAAATAGAATGGATTATCTAGATATTGTTTCAGTTAGATATTTTGAGTAAAGGATAAAAAATGAAAATAACATTTAGTGAAAATATAGTTAGTTGGGAATACAAAAATAGCTTTTTCGAAATAAATGTACCGAAGGTCATCCACGCAAAATATGATAAGAATGAAGATATAGTGGTAGTAAGTTGTGGAGATAACTTTATCACAGAGGAATATTTTTATTACAGTATGGAAGGAAAAATGTTAGGTAAACAGAATGTGAAGGAGGAAACGGTAGAGTGGAACTATGATAGACCTCATAAACTTACATTTCAGTTTACAAATAATATTCTATTCTGTCCTAGTCATAAATTAATTTTTAGTATTTTTCGTCAATCTAATGATCGTGGCAGTATCTCAAAATTGGAGGTTTATAATTTTTACGGGCAGCGAATCTATCGAACGGATTCCCCTGTTGGTTATACAATGATCTATATCGCAGATATAAATGAGAAAAAATTGAAGATTGCTTGTGAAGCGATCGACAAGGCAAACTACGATTCCTATGGAAGAAGCAGATTTTATTTTAATTTAGATTTGGCTACGGGAGAATGGGAAAAATCAGGATTAGCTTACTAAGTCTAGCTGGAGATTTATGTAGGAAATGTCCAAACAGTGCCGTGATGATTCCCATTGGACAAACGCAGAGTGTGACTAAAGGCCTCGCTGAGTTTGCGGATGAAGCTTTATCAGGAACAGTTCAAGGAGCTGTCAGCTCTTGTAATAACCTATGCTTCGCTTTTGGAAACGGATATTGCTTTGATTTCACAAACAGGTCAGGAACTGGTTCACACAGATAATGTTCTTGG
>NZ_JBIMJQ010000041.1:0-8732 GCF_043674215.1 Streptococcus sp. A22 | reverse complement strand
ATTGTCAAGAAAAGTGTAGTCGTATAAACTCACTAAATTTCCTTTGATTGTTATGCTGCCAGAAGTTGTTCTTCCAGTAGCCCTCTGTATATAACAGGAGGATTGAGCAGGTGGTTTCTGTCGTTGCAGAACCAGATTCTAAATATGGGACTGAAGTATTTGATGAATATGTCATAAGTAACAATGATTTAACACTAGCAAGTTGAATGCCACCATTTCTTCCTGGTTTAATCTTAAAGAAAATTTCCTGATTCGCCTTCAGTACCTTCAGCAATTTATCTAATGTCCGTTCAGGAATGCCTAACGCTTCTCTAATCTCTTTTTTGGTCGTCACCAAATAAGGCTTATCTATCGCGCTTTTTTCGCTAATATAAGCCATTAAATCTTCTTTCCATTCTGACAAATGAACACGTTGACGTTCGCTTCTTTTTTTCTTGAATTTAAACCACCCTTGACGGACAAATAACTCTTTACTTGTTAAGTCACTTGATACCCAAGCTTTGCAAAGAATGGTAATGTATTCCCTATTAGCCCCTTGATAGTTTTCTGAATACGCACTTCTAACAATTTTGATTACTTCTTTTTCTTCTAAGGGTTGATCTAATCGATTATTAAACTCAAACATATTATATTCGCACGTTTCGATTGAATAGCCTGAACTAAAGTAGGCTAAAGAGAGGGTAAACATGACGTTATTACGCCCTATTAAACCCTTTTCTCCTGAAAATTTCGTTTCGTGCAATAAGAGATTAAACCAGGGTTCATCTACTTGTTTTTTGCCTTCTGTACCGCTTAAAACCGTTAGACTTGAACGAGTAAAGCCCTTATTATCTGTTTGTTTGAAAGACCAATCTTGCCATTCTTTGAAAGAATAACGGTAATTGGGATCAAAAAATTCTACATTGTCCGTTCTTGGTATGCGAGCAATCCCAAAATGATTACACGTTAGATCAACTGGCAAAGACTTTCCAAAATATTCTCGGATATTTTGCGAAATTATTTTGGCTGCTTTGACAGATTTAAATTCTGATTTTGAAGTCACATAGACTGGCGTTTCTAAAACAAAATATGCTTGATAACCTTTATCAGATTTGATAATCAACGTAGGCATAAAACCTAAATCAATAGCGGTTGTTAAAATATCGCTTGCTGAAATAGTTTCTTTTGCCGTGTGAATATCAAAATCAATAAAGAAGGTATTGATTTGTCTTAAATTGTTTTCAGAATGTCCTTTCGTGTATGAACGGTTTTCGTCTGCATACGTGCCATAACGATAAACGTTTGGTGTCCAATGCGTAAATGTATCTTGATTTTCGTGAATCGCTTCTTCGGAAGTCAGAACAACGCCACGTCCGCCAATCATGCTTTTTTTTGAGCGATACGCAAAAATAGCCCCTTTGCTTTTACCTGGCTTGGTAGTGATTGAGCGAATTTTACTATTTTTAAATTTGTACTTTAACAAGCCGTCATGAAGCACAGTTTCTACAACAAAAGGGATATTCATTCAGCTGTTCTCCTTTCTTACGAAAATTAATTAGTTAGAAGCTACGATCAAAGTTGAATCACAACAAAAAAGGCAATCAACTAAGTTTTTCTTAATTGATTGCCTGGTATCTTCTTAAAGACTTGAAATCCCCTCAAAAACCCGATATAATGGGTTTACAGATATTTAAGTATCTGATTAATAAAGTAATTAATATTTTTACTTCGTTTGATTCAACGATGACACATATTTCAAAAAACAGGCCAAAATAATTGGTCTGTTATTTGTTATTATTGCTCTCTCGCCTACCTTGTCTAAATCTCTCAATGTTTTTTTCGAATTGTTCCATGTTAAGTTTATTTTTCGCTTCTTGGATCGACTTATCAAGACTTTGTTCCTCATCGTTTATAACGCTTTGAGATAATTCAACGTTCCTATCAGGCTTAAAATTTGTATCAAAAACCACATCTAGGAGTTGTTCTACTTTGGTTAGTTCAGTATCTGACATCTCAGATAGTCGATGAATCAGTCGTTTAAATTGATCCTGGTTCTGTTTTTTCTTTTGAAAAAATTTCATTATCTTCTCCTTCAATTGTAAAAAGGTAGCCCGCATAGGACTACCTGACTTATAAATCATCAATGGCTACTGAAATAGCCTGCAACTTTTTATTTTGGATTTTCTTTTCATCAATCAATTGATGAAGTTCTTCAATTTGCTTTTGACAGGCTGAAATATCCTTGTTATTTTGTGCAATGGTATCAGCCAAGTGTTGTTTATAGTCACTTGTGATATTTACCTTCTTCGGCTGACTTTGTTTAACGGTTGATGCGAGCGTTTGGTCATCTTTATATTTTGACTCCTTTTGTTGTTGTTCAAAAGCAGCCACATAGTCTACTTCTTCAATTGGTTTTTCATCCTGTTTATGGAAGAGTGCTGCGATTTTAGCTCGTTCTTCATGGGACGATGTTGGTTTCACATCGTCTAGTGGCTGATCAAAATTCCATGTTTTACTCATTCTGTATCCTCATTTCTGTAATTTGAGTGTAGTGTGGTTTCTTTACCAAAGGCTTGCTCTAGTGCTTCATGAAATGACAACTGACTAGATTGTTGCCGTTTGATAAAGGTACTGTACATAGCTGTTTGTAGTTGGTCACGATAGTGTTCCAATTTCTCTGTCTCACGTGAGACCTTTTCTTCTTGCCTAGCTACTTTTTCAGCCAGACGTTCAATCACACTCATAGGGTGTCCTCCTTGTCCCTTTCTAGATTATGATAGCGGACTTGATTTTGTTATCACAATTCCATAGCACGCTCTCGTTTTGGTGGAGGATGATTCTTAATGGCTTGTATCTGGGCTGACTGAATAAGATTGCTTAAGGATATTTCCTTCTGTTGCTTCACAATATCATTCCAATCTGACTTTGTTTCCAGTCCCTGCAATGGTGGTAAATCTTTGGTGATTGGAAGTCCTTTATCTGACAGTTTCTGACAAAATTCTCTTCCTGCCTCATCGTTATCAACAGCCAATGTTAGCACGTTTGAATGAGTTTGAAAAAAGGTTGTCGTCTCTTGTATTGCCTGAAGATAATGGCTAAGTCTGCTTGGTTTTACTGTATCTAGAAATGCCAATTTCCCTTGTTCCTCGGCTGCTAGACGTAAAGTCTGATAAGCAATCACTGAAAGTTTTAAGCCTTCCATTGACACCAGGCGAACATCTGATAGCTGCTTTTGGTGAAGTTGATAATAACTCATCATATCTATAACTGATTCACAAAAAATGAGTCTCTTGGGATTCCCAATATCGAAACTAATACCAACATGGCCTTTTGAGCCTTTCATGATTTTTTTGAGATAACCTCGATCGTGTTTTTCTTCATTTTTGACGAGACCTTGAAGGCTTGCGGCCTGTAAGACACCATTATGGTCATAGCTTTTAAACACTAAAACTGACTCCGCTTGATAAGTAGCTTGAGCAAGCAATCCTTGTCTACCAAAGGTATTGATAATCTGATCACTTAGGCCACGAACTTCATTCAAGTAAGTACGTGCTTGCTGAAACGGCTCTTCATGCAAATAATATTGAAACGGTTGATAAGTTTCTTCTATTACCGTAGCCTGTTCAAAATCTCCAGTTTCAAGATAGGATACAGCCTCTTTGAAAGTAACACCTGCCACTAATTGAACAAAGTCAATCACATCCCCTTGTATATCTCTTGAAAACCATTTGAAAGTATTGGTATCGGCAAAAATCCGAAAGGAATCATGGTCTGGGTGTTCATAAATGTGTCCTGATAAACGTCTGAAGGAATAACCTAAACTTTCAGCCACATCTAAAATGGCCTTTTGTTTTACTATTTTAATTCGTGTCATCTTGTCTCCCTATCAAAAAAAGCAGAAGACTGTCTCCTGCTAGTTGTTCTCACTTGTTGTAGTTCCTTGGATCGTTGGTATGCTGGAATTAGCACCATTTGTGGCTTCTTTCATGTCCTCCAGTTTCCCATTCCAAATGGTCAACTGATTAACCAGGAGCTTGTCGGAAACTTTGGAGTAGGATAACATAACCGTCTTGATTTCTGTCTGAGTGGTTCGCTGTTGTTGCTCACTCAAATCAGAAACATAGGTCACTTGGTAGGTAACTTCCGCAAGTGCAACATTGCTTTCTGTATTGACATAGATACTGGCTGATTCAAATCGGTAGTCAAGCATATAATCTTTATAAACTTGATTAATTGCTTTATTCTGATTTGCTTCCTCTTCTGAAAATGCCGAATCCGTCATGTAGGGCTTGATACGAGCGTTATTTTCACCAAGCTGGACCTTGGTGAAATATTGAGTAAGAAATTCTTTGACAAGCTCATCTGATAGGACTGTCGCTCTTTCCTCCTGCTTTTCCTTTGTCACAAGTTTATTGGCTTCTGCTCGTATTTGGTGCTCAGTTTGTTTTGAAACGGATTGTGAGCCAATCGTATAGCCAATCATGACCATAAAACTGACTGCGATTAAACCTCCTACTCCAATCAGAAATCGAGCTTTCACTTTATTTAACATGGCTTACTCCTTTATTAGTGATAGCCACATCATAACAAGATTATCTTGGAAAATTTATCACAAGAAAAAGGACTACCAATCGGTAATCCTCCGTGTTAAACTATTCTATTTCTCCACCACTTTATAATAAAGCTTAAAACGAGAAATAGATTCAAAGCAATAAAAAATCCTGTAAAACTCCAAATACCATTGGTGGCTAAATCTTCTGTATAGAGGTATCTCTCAGTAAAGAAGAGGTAGATTCCATAGATTTCTATAAAGACTAATCCACTGATGAGTCCGATAAGAAACAAAGCAACTGAAACTTTCACAATCCGATAAAGGACGAGCAACATCAGTCCTATTGCTGCGATAATCAAAAGGCTTTGTAGAATTTGCTCCAACATCTTACACCTCTTTCTAGGCTAATTGCTTGCGATAGTAGTCAGCCTGTCTCTTGTCTAAATCATCTAGTTGGGCAACCAAATCAAGGTATTCCGTCTTTGTCACCTCATCTAAGCTAGGAAAATCATTCTCACGACTTGTGATGATGAGTTCCAGCTGTCCAGTAATTTCACGCCTTGAAAAACTGTAATCAAAGGTCTCATCTTCATACTGTTCCTTTAAAGTTTGGTAGTTTGCCCTATCTTCTGAACTCGTAAAGCCTTGTGACAACCATTCTTCTAGTTGATAACGCATTTCTTCTAGTGTTTGGGTCATGATCTATTCTCCTTTTGTGATTTCTTGACTTCATTTTACCGCGTTCAAAATTATTTGTCAGCCTTTTTTCTTATATCTCAAGTGCTATTTGTTGCTTCTTTTGGGGTGTTGTATCTTCACTAAACTTGGCCAAAGCTGCATCTATCTCTTCAATCTCTGCTTCTTTTTCAACCAAGGGAGCTAAAACATCATACTTAGCCTTTACAAGCTGATAGTCCTCTTCCTTTGGAAAGACTTTTTCAACTTCTACTTTGGCTACTCGTAGCTTATCTTTTAAATCCTTTACCAGCTCTTGCGTCTTTTCTTGGTCATATATAATATGGTCAATGGCATTACTAATCCGTTGAATGGTTCCCACGTCTGATTTTAAATCAAGGGCGACAGTATACTGATTATCTCCTACAATCATTAAAGAGACAGTCTCTGGCAAGGGCTCACTAGGACCTCGTGTAGTCATTTTTAAGTCAAATCCTCTAAAGCTGGCAAGTGTTCTGACTTCCTTGGTCTCTGAGCGGTTATAGGTAATGAGTTTTCGCAGATTGTCCCCTGCTTCTGTACGATTATCCATTTTCTGATTGTCAAATCGCATGACAAAATCTTGCGACTTTGTTGCCAAAGATTGGGCAATATCTTTATCATATTGACTCAACCGTTTTTCCATGATAGGGAGGTGCTTCTCGCAATAGGAAACTGTGTGGCGGTATTCATCTTTAGAGCGATTAAAAGCTCGTTTTTGATTCTCTAAAACTGTCAGTTCATTTTCCAATTCCATTTTGAGCTTAAGGTAGGGATTACCAGTAGCCAAAGCCTTAAAGTCTGAGGCGGTCATGGTTTGTTCATCTATGTCTTCAGCTGATCTCACAGGATCTTTTGAGGTCATTATCTGGGTGATATACTTTAGCTTATTCTCCTGTGTCTGCCAGAGATAATTGTCGAAGCTCCCTTTAGTAATATAGTGATAAATATCTACCTCCTGGTGCATGTTTCCCTGACGAATCAATCTACCATTTCGCTGGACAATGTCTGAGGGGCGCCAAGGAACATCTAAGTGGTGAACAGCTTTCATGCGTGATTGCACGTTTAGACCCGTTCCACCTTTTTCCGTCGAAGCCATGAGAATCCGCACTTCTCCGCTATTGACCTTTCTAGACAGTGAGTTTTTCTTTTCATCAGTATTGGCGTCATGGACAAAGGCAATTTCTTCTTTTGGAATCCCTCGATCAACCAGCAAAGCTTTCAGTTCGTTGTAGACATCAAATCCTTCTTCCTTACTTTTAGGAGTTCCAATATCAGAGAAAATCATCTGGGTAGCTTTCTCATTTTCTCCCTCACGGTAAATGCGTTCCACATTGTCCACTACTTGAAGAATCTTCTGATTGTCAGACAAGGTGTAAGCAGAATCAATGAGACGCATGTCAATGGCTAGTTTTCTGGCTTCTCCAGTTATCTTTAACATGTTATCTCTACTTGGATCAACACTACCTGACTTGATAGCGTCCGAACGCTTTACCAGCTCTTCCAAATAGTATTTCTGAGCTTGCGTTAACTCGCTTTCCACCGCAATAATCTTAGCTTCTGGTACTGGTAAATCAAGCATGTCTGAGGTCTGAATATCGGCAGTTTCCTTGTAGATTCGCATGAGTTCAGGAAGGTTGACAAATTTCTTAAACCGTTTCTTAGGTTGGTACTTATCACCTGTCGGGGCGAGTTCCATGGAGTTTTCGATATTCCCAAAAGCCCCAACCCACGAATCAAAATTTGATACCTGGTATCGTTCCAAGACATCAGGTTGAATGTAATTCATCATGGTGAAAAGTTCACTAATAGAGTTAGAAACTGGTGTTCCTGTCGCAAAAACGACATTTCTATCTCCATGCTCTGCCTGAACCTGTCTCACCTTCATCTCCATGTCTACGTTCTTTTTTGAAGTAGTATTGGTGATTCCAGCTACATTCCCAAGTCCAGTGATTGGACGGATATTCTTGAAATGATGAGCCTCATCCACAAAGAGAAAATCAATGCCAAGGTTTTCAAATTCGATAAAGGTATCTCGCTCCAATTTTTGGAGTTCTTCCAACTGGTTTTCTAATCCCTTAATCGAACGTTCCGCTTCTTTCACCGTATAATCACTGTCACTTCCTAGCTTGATTTCTCGGAGTTGCTCGAGTTTGTCATTGATATAGGCGACCTGTTTTTCACGACTCATCGGTATTTTCTCAAACTGGGAATCCCCAATGACAATGGCATCATAGTCCCCTGTAATAATCCGAGACACAAACTGCTTACGTTTGGCTTTGGCAAAGTCTTTCTTAGTGGTCACATAGACTTTCTTGGTTGGGAAAAATTTCATGATTTCTTGACCAAACTGAGCAGTCAAACTAGAAGGAACCACATAGAGAGGCTTGTGCACCATCCCCAATTCTTTCAATTTGAAACCAGCTCCAAGCATGGTCAAGGTTTTTCCAGACCCTACCTCGTGGGCTAGTAGAGCACGTTTTTCCTCGACAATTCGTTGAATGGCATTCTTTTGGTGAGGACGTAAGGAAATATTCTGAGCAAGTCCATCAATGGTTAAATGGCTACCGTCATAGGTCTTTGATACCGTACGATTGTAGAGCCTATTATAGGTGTCTTCAATCATCTGTTGGACTTCTGGATACTTTGCTACAAAACCTTGAAAGAGTTCTTGTAGGTGTGTTTCCTTGGCACGTAGGACCGTTGTTTTCTCTACATCCGTCACATTCTTTTTCTTATCCCCTTCAACAATTTGTTTTGTGATGGTTGGTTGATTGGAATTCAGGAGATTTTCGAAGATTTTTCGACCACTATCATAGCGTGAAGCAGGGACACCTAGACTTCTATCCGTTGCGTTGGAATAGGTGTAGGCAAACTTAGATTGGTAAGTGATAACCCCGTCAATGGGACTGACTTCAAGGACTGTTGCTACTTCTTGGTCTGACAATTCATAGGCTTTCCCCATAAAGGTTTCTTGGGCAAATTTTCCATAAACAGACAAAGGAATCCAGCGTGAACCGATTCGATAATCAATGTCTGCCAAAGTAATACGGGCTGGTTTGACTGTTTCTAGAAGTCCCGCATAATGCGGCCAGTTAAAGTCCTGATTGTCTTGTTTGACGAATAGATCTACCACTTCTAACTTGGTAACGACATCACCTGACAGAAAGTCTTGGCGAGAAACATAGGCCAATTCTCCATTCAAATACTTCTCAGGATCAGGCATAATGAGGTCACCTAACTCCTCAATCAAGGTCATCTTCGATTCAACCTGATAGATGGACATCATATAATCGAAATCAACACCTCTTCCGTCAGCCAAGCTCGAATTTAAGGCATCAAGGGCAGTATGTACCTTTTTAACCTCTTTTTCAGGACGCACTAAAGCCTTCTCAAAGGCAAGGGACTTGGTATAGATAACAGACTTTCCACTTGGATCCAGACGTTCATCTTCCAAACTAGCAAGAAGCGAATACTTATCATCACT
>NZ_JBIMJQ010000040.1:0-11248 GCF_043674215.1 Streptococcus sp. A22 | reverse complement strand
ATTCTGGCAAAAAGACCGACTATCAGACCAATAAACAGAAAAAGACAAACGCCTCTTAAGTGTTTGTCTTCAATCTGAAACGTTAGCATTTGCTAACGTTTTCATAATCTTTAGTAACTTAATTCACCAATTTCTTCATCTCTTCAATCCGCCCTACTGTCGCATCGTATTTTGCTTGGTAGTCGGCTTGTTTTTCTTTTTCTTTTTCAACGACTTCTGGTTTGGCGTTGGCGATGAAGCGTTCATTGCTGAGTTTTTTACCGACCAAGTCTAGTTCTTTTTGCCATTTGGCAAGCTCTTTGTCCAGACGAGCCAACTCTTCTTCGACGTTGAGGAGGTCGGCGAGTGGCAAGAAGATTTCAGCACCGGTGATAACAGCTGACATAGCTAGTTCTGGTGCATCGATACTTGAGCTGATTTCCAACTGCTCTGGGTTAGTAAAGCGTCGGATGTAGTTTTCATTTGCCTTGAAGAAGGCTTCAAGCTCGCTATCTGCCGTCTTAATCAAAATGGTAATCGGCTTAGATGGCGCAACATTGACTTCTGCTCTGCTATTTCGCACCGAACGAATCAAGTCCTTAAGGCTCTCCACTCCCTTGTGCGCTTCCGCATTTTCAAAGGCTGGGTTGACAACAGGGTAAGCTGCCACCACGATAGAGCCCTCTGCGTACTGAGCAAAGATCTCTTCCGTCACAAACGGCATGATAGGGTGGAGGAGGCGAAGGATTTGGTCCAGCGTGTAGAGAAGGACAGAGCGGGTCATGACTTTCTCAGCCTCGTTGTCGCTGTAAAGCACCTCCTTGGTCAGCTCCACATACCAGTTGGCGAACTCTTCCCAGATGAAGTTGTAGAGGATGTGACCAGCCACACCAAACTCGAATTTGTCAAAGTTTTCAGTGACCTTGGCAATGGTTTCGTTGAGGTTGTGGAGAATCCAGCGGTCCGTCACGTTACCAGCCTCACCAGCTGCGACTTTGGCTACATTCTCACGCGCCGCATCCAAGGTCAACCCTTCATTGTTCATGAGGATATAGCGGGAAATGTTCCAAATCTTGTTGATAAAGTTCCAAGAAGCATCCATCTTCTCATAAGAGAAGCGGACATCTTGACCAGGGGCAGAGCCGTTTGACAAGAACCAACGCAAAGCGTCCGCACCATATTTCTCGATGACATCCATTGGGTCAATCCCATTTCCGAGCGACTTGGACATCTTTCGACCTTCTTCGTCACGGATCAAACCGTGGATCAGCACATTCTTGAACGGCTGACGACCTGTAAACTCGAGCGATTGGAAAATCATGCGTGACACCCAGAAGAAGATGATGTCGTAGCCCGTTACCAAGGTTGAAGTTGGGAAGTAACGCTGGAAGTCCGCCGCATTTTCGTCAGGCCAGCCCATGGTTGAGAATGGCCAAAGGGCAGAGCTGAACCAGGTATCTAGGACATCCTCATCCTGTACCCAACCGTCACCTGCTGGGGCATCTTCTCCGACGTACATTTCGCCAGATTCGTTATACCATGCTGGAATCTGATGACCCCACCAAAGCTGACGCGAGATAACCCAGTCATGTACATTTTCCATCCATTGTAGGAAAGTATCGTTGAAGCGTGGTGGGTAAAATTCTACCTTGTCAGCTGTCTCTTGGTTGGCAATGGCATTCTTAGCCAACTGGTCCATCTTGACAAACCACTGGGTTGACAAGCGTGGCTCGACTACCACACCTGTACGTTCAGAGTGACCAACGGAATGCACACGGTTTTCGATTTCCACAAGGGCCCCCAGTTCTTGCAACTTAGCAACCGTTGCCTTACGAGCTTCAAAACGGTCCATACCTGCAAATTCGCCTGCGAGCTCGTTCATGGTACCGTCATCGTTCATAACATTGACTTGTGGCAGATTGTGGCGTTGACCGACAAGGAAGTCATTTGGATCGTGGGCAGGTGTGATTTTCACAACCCCTGTACCAAATTCAGGATCCGCGTGCTCATCCGCAACGATTGGGATTGGCTTGTTGACGATTGGCAGGATAACATTTTTACCAATCAAGTCCTTGTAACGTGGATCTTCTGGATTAACCGCCACCGCAACGTCACCGAACATGGTTTCAGGACGGGTTGTCGCAACTTGAAGGGCACGAGAACCATCTTCCAACATGTAATTCATGTGGTAGAAGGCACCTTCGACGTCCTTGTGAATAACCTCGATGTCAGAAAGGGCTGTGCGAGCCGCTGGGTCCCAGTTGATGATAAATTCGCCACGGTAGATCCAGCCTTTTTTGTAGAGTTCTACAAAGACCTTGCGAACAGCTTTTGACAAGCCTTCGTCCAGCGTGAAGCGGTCACGTTGGTAGTCCAAAGACAGACCCAACTTGCCCCATTGCTCACGAATGGTCGCTGCGTATTCATCCTTCCATTCCCAGACTTTATCGAGGAATTTTTCACGACCAAGATCATAACGGGTCATGCCTTGCTCCCGCAAGCGTTCCTCAACCTTAGCCTGAGTAGCAATCCCCGCGTGGTCCATACCTGGAAGCCAGAGGGTGTCAAAGCCCTGCATACGCTTTTGACGGATGATAATATCTTGAAGAGTGGTATCCCAAGCGTGTCCCAAGTGCAACTTACCGGTTACGTTTGGCGGCGGAATGACGATAGAATAGGGCTTAGCCTCCGCATCGCCTGACGGCTTAAAGACATCTTGGTCCAACCAAGTTTGGTAACGACCAGCCTCAACCTCGGCTGGATTGTATTTTGGTGATAATTCTTTTGACATTATTTTTTCTCCTTTAGTATTCTTTAAGAAAATTGGCGTATACTATCCTCAAGCTAGAAATAGCTCAATTCTTTTTCATATAATCTCCTAGAAATAATCAGTCCTTGGGGCTGACTATTTCGTTTCCCCCACCAACTCTATCTTTATCCCATCTGGATCTTCTAAATAGAGGGCGTAGTGGTCTGGTCCTCCTGCGTGGGGATAGCGATCATCATACAGCAATTTGACTCGTCTGGTCAAAAATTCCTGCCGCCATTGGTCAATCTCATCTGGTGTCCCCGCATGAAAAGCTAGATGATTGAGACCTATACGGCAACGGTGATAACTTGGCTCTAGGAAGTCCTGTGGCGTTTGGACAAAGACCAGGTACTGCTCTGGTCTTGACATAGGATTACTGTTTTCGCTTTGCTCAAACTGCATCAATGGCTCTAAACTCTCCTTCGTCGCTAGCGACTTGGAGTCATAAAGAGCCATAGAAAATCCCCCTTCCCACTCCTGATAGAGCGAGTAGCCCAGCTTGGTCAGGAGAAAGTCGTAAAACGCACGTGAAGTTTCCAAGTCAGAAACGTAAATTTCAACATGATGTAGCATATCTTCTCCTTTCCAAATGAAAATCCCTGCCTAGACTTGCTAGACAGGGACGAAGTTATTCCGCGGTACCACCCTTGTTCAGATACATTATCTGCACTTTGCTTATTCGATTCACATCATCAGCAACCAGTTTTGACATTTGTGCGGATTTCTCAGTACCACCGCTTCCTGTGACAAATGGGGCTCAAAACACCTCTGAATGGCTTTATTGTAACAGAATTATGAACTGTAAGCAAGAAAAATAAGTCTAAGATTTGAATTGAATTCCTTGAGCTTTTAAGTGTTCGACACTAGTTTTTCCAATGCCATCTAAAGCTAGTAATTCTTTTTCAGTCCATTTTTTAAAATCTTCTAACTTATGAATACCATTTTCGTAAAAAATTCGAAATCGTTTTTCCTGCAAATGCACAAGCTCTGGCAGTTGGTAGAACTTATAGAAATGTTGAATCGTTCCCTCACGATTTTCCTCAATTTCCCTGGTCATTTGATTGACTCTTTTAACCAAATCCCGTCTACGTTCCAGGAAATCCTGCATAAATACCAGCGAGTTAAACATGGTATCTGATTCACTAATAACAAATAGACCATTTTCTTCGAAAGCCACCGTCGGCCAATGACCAATTTGAAAGATCCATGAATATTCAGGATAGCGTTCAAGAATTAGTCGCAAGACTGACTTAGCCACAGCAAATTCGCCCCTAACCATAGAAGCTATTAAAAAATGTATAGCTGTCGCATCTTGAACTGTTGCATTCTTTAATTCATTTTCAAACTGGTTCTGTAGATATTCAAAGTCAAAAACCTGATTTTTAACGCTCAATAATATAAAAATAAAGTCGCGATGATAGGCTTCTTGGGGATGACTTATAATAATATCGCACAAATCATTGGCTAATCCGTACAGACCTTTTTCAAAATAAAAATATAAGATATTTAAAACGATTCCTAAACTGTAACTTGGTTCTTCCTTATTCCAGGCTGGGCAACCTTCCTCGAGCCACAATTCAATAGCCTCCGCCGCAAATAAATTGATATCTTCGAGATTTTCATATCCCCATTCAGGGTATTCAAACTTGTACAATTCAAATCGAGCACCTAGATGCTCTGGATTCAACTTCAAAATCTCTCTAAGACCACTCTTGATTTCATGTGGATACTTCCTGTAAACAACCTCCCAAAATAGTTGATCTGTTGATAAACCATTCATTTTTTGTCCGGTAAATTTTTTCTTCGAATGAATAGAAACAACTTTCTTCCGATTTTTCTTCTTTGCCATTAGATTTTCTCCTTGAATATTCTAATTCTATTATAGCAAGAGAAAAAGAAAAAACCAACTCATTTCCGTTGGTTTCTGTTATATTAAGCTTTCAAGCCAATCCCTTTTTCTTTCAACTGCTTGATAGTTGCAGGACCGATGCCTTTAAGTGCCAATAGCTCTTTTTCTGTATGGTTTGCAAAATCAGCCACAGATTGAATGCCTGCTTGGTAGAAGGTTTCCAAACGTGCTGCTGCAATGCCTTCCAACTCAGGAAGTGCCAAAAAGTCTTCCAATGAAGTCGCTGATGAAGTCACCTCTGCTACAACTTCTTTCACCTGTTCGACAGCCTTCTCTACCACAGCCTCAGCCTGATGTGCGACTGTCTCAACAGCTCCGCGAGCAGTTTCAAGACCGACACGCCCTGCTCGTCTCAAGTCTGCTAGTTGTTTTTTTAATAGTTTTTTACGATTTGTTTTTTTCTTTGACAATGCTTAATCCTCTCCTTAATAATGTCTTTGACCAATCAGTTCATCTGGTAAATCATGAAATCCTTTACCAGCGTGGTAGTTGGCAAATTTTCCTTGAATAAAGCGATAGGCATCCAGCTTGCTCTCATAACGAATATATGCATCCGCAGCACGCTCATCCTTATCCTCTTCCAATACACGACGGCTTTCTTCTACCGCCATCTCATTTACCATAACCTGTGTATTGACCCAGGCCTCAAATTCTTTTAAAAATTCTTGTTCTTTCGTCATTATTTTCCTCTTTCGTCTGCTTCGTTTGAAACACACCGATTTATTATACCACATTTTCCAAAAAAGACAAGAAGCCCTATCTGTATAGCAGGTAGAGCCTCTCCTTCTTACCAAGTAAATTGATAAACTGTTTCAGACAAGAATTCCTCATCTTTTTCTAGCAAAATAGAGCCAAAACCATCTAGGTTGCAAGCATTTGGCAGAGCCTGGCATTCTAAGCTAAAGGCACCATGGTAGGTAGCCAAAGCTTCAACAGGATAATTGTAGGTGTAGATGACCACTGATGGCTGATTGGTTCGCACGCGCAGACCAATTTTTCCATCTGGACTGACCACTTCAACTGGCCTATCCGCATCCTCCAAGAGCCACGGATGGTCGTAGCCCTTCACCAACACATTCTGTGGGTGCTGGCTGTCAAAACCTTGCGCAAATGGGGCTAGTTCTCTAAAGTCAAATGGTGTACCTGTCACATCTTCTAAAACACCTGTCGGCAGATTATCCTCACCAAGCGGAGCATAGCGATTGGCTGCAATTCGAATTTCATGGTCTGCTACTGACTGCTGAAAATCCCCCGTTAAGTTGAAATAGATGTGATTGGTCGGATTGAAAATAGTATCTTTGCTAGACACCGCCCGATAATCTACCGTCAACTCATTCTGGTCTGTTAGACCATAAATAGCCTCAACCCTCACATCTCCTGGAAAACCATTGAAACCATCTTTTAGGAAAATCCCAAAGGTAACTTGATTTTTTTCGTGGTCAAGAGCAACATCCCAGTACTGTTCATTTGCCGTGTCAATCCCACCATGCAAGGTGCGACCTGGCTCATTTTCTGTGAACTGATAACTGGTTCCCTTTATCTCAGCCTGAGCTCCTGAAATACGCCCCGCTACTGGGACAATAGTTGAACCAGGGTACAAGTCTGTCTTACGGTAATCATCATCCGACTCAGCAGCCAAACTGACATTGCGTAAACCACCATTTTCCCCTACTGGCAAGAGCACTTCCACCACTCTGGCACCAAAATCAGTCAGAGTGACCTGCATACCATTCTTATTTTTCATGTAATAAAGCTTCGCTTGTGCACCAAAATCTTTTACTTCAATCATCGCTTTTCCTCACAAAATCAAATGAGGGGAGGCAATCAACTTGCTTCCCCTCAGGATACTTAAAGCCTATTTAAAGCTAGTATTAGCTTGCCATAATACTTTGGAATAACCCTCGCTTTCGTATTTTCAGGCTCGGGCTGAAAAACTCCACTGGAGTTTTTCACTCATCCTCATCATCGCTAGATGTGAGGAGTTTGTTGATGTGTTGAATATTGGTTGAACCAAATTCGACGTAGTCAACGTCCTCTCCAAGGAGAACACCATTCAAGAAACCGATGACCATCGGCATGTTCATACCTGCATAGAGGTCAAACTGCGCACCGTCAATCAATTTACGAGAAACCACGTTAGCAGGTGTTCCACCAAGTAAATCTGCGAAGACAACAAAGTCGTCTAAATCTGCAATTGTTTCTTCAAATTTTTTCTGGAAGTCTTCTGGACCTTCTTCAGGAAGGAGTGCCACAGTAAAGATATTGTCCTGTGGCCCCATAATCATCTCAGTGGATTTTTTGAGTTCCTGACAGAATGTTCCATGACTTACTAACACTAAGCTCTTTGTCATATTAAGCGCCCATACCAAATGCGAAGCGACCAAGCGCTGAGAAGGCAAGTGCCAATACAATGATAATCAAGATAGCCTTAGTTGAAGTCATACCCTTGCGGCCCAACAACCAGAAGACAAAGCCTGTGAAGATTGCAGGAACCAAACGTGGGAAGATTGAGTTCAACAAGTCTTGGATATCAATTGTTTTCTCACCGATTGCTGGAGTCCAAGATACTTCAAAGTTGATCATAGTTGCAATCAAGGCACCCATCATGAAGACACCCATTACAGATGCTGCATCAACAAGGGCAGTCAAACGATCGCGCATTGTTGTGATTAGTTTAGTACCTTCTTTGTAAGCAACTTCCAACTGTTTCCAACGGAAGATGTCGTAGACAACTGCTACAGCAACCCAGAGGAAGATACCGAGTGGGTTCCCATCAGCTGCAAAAGTCGCTGCAATTGTACCCATGATTGCTGGAACCAAGGAACCAAAGATAGAGTCACCGATAGGGGCAAATGGTCCCATCAAACCAGTCTTGATACCATTAACCGCATCTTTAGAAGCAACACCGTCGCTTTCTTCGAGGGCAAGGTCAATACCAGTGATGATAGTGTGGAAGAATGGAGAAGTGTTGAAGAATTGTGTATGCAATTGCATCATTTCTTTCAATTCAGGAGTTCCATCTCCATACATTTTACGCAATTGAGGCAAAATCATGTAGAGGTAACCAGAACCCTGCATCCGCTCGTAGTTCCAACCCAATTGATAAGTGAACAAGCTACGTTTGTTGATTTGATTAAAATCTTCTTTTGTTAATTTGTAATTAGATTTCGTCATCGTCAATTTCCCCACTTTCTGAATTTGATGGAGCAACCACTGCTACTTTTTGGCTATTGATGTAGTGCAATACTGAAAGGAATGCACCGATAATCGCAATACCGATCATTGACAAACCTTTGAAGTTGTTTACAAATGATACACCTGCATCTTCTGGAAGAGTTCCAACGATGCCTGCAACAGCACCACCCAAAGCAGATACGTTACCGTAAAGAACAGTCAACATAGCTGTAAGGGCAAAACCGATTGCCAAGTAGTGAAGGTTACGTTTAAGTGGAAGGTAGTGGAGCAAGATTGCAAATCCAAGACCTGGAAGCATACGAGCAGCGAGAGTCAAACCATCAGCAATCCATTGGTATTGTTGGATAGTGTTAACCATTGATTCAACGAAACCACCACCGAAAGTGAGTGCCAAGAAGACTGGAAGTGCACGAGAGAGTGCCCATGGAATCGCACCAAGAAGGTAGTTGCGTTCGATTGCTGCATAGTCAAATTTTTCTACCGCAGCATCCACACGGTGTGCGAAGTAAGTAGTTGAGAAACGACCTGCAATATCAGTATAAACAAGAAGTGCCGCTACTGGTACCGCGATAGTTGATACCGCAAGTTCTGGATCGATACCTTGTGAAACAGAGAAAGCTGTCGCAAGAACCGCACCTGAAGTTGCGTCGATACGAGATGCACCACCGAAGGTACCAACACCGAGTACCATCAATTGAAGAGATGCACCGATAGCAAGACCAGTGGCCATATCACCCATGATCAAGCCTGAGATGAACCCTGCAAAGACTGGTGAACCTGCTGACGATACGATAGTCAACTCATCACAAATCTGATAAGCAGAGTAGAGCGTTAAAAGTACTATTTGCCAGAATTGCATAATAGTGTTCCTCCTTTAAAATTTTTCAAAAATATCCGAATGTTAACGAACTTTATCCAACAAAGGCATAAAGTCTTTAGGTGTATCACCTGGTACCATTTGAGCAATCAATTTTACTCCCTTGGCAACCAAGGCATCAAAATCAGCGATATCCTTATCAACCACGTTGATAGAACGAGTCACTGAACGCGTTTCAGGTGTTTGAGACATGTTCCCTACGTTCAATTCAGGAATTTCTACACCATATTCAACCAAGCGCAGGAAGTTTTCAGGGCGACGTGCCACAATCAATAGACGTTGGCTATCGTACTTACCTTCCTTAATATTGTTAGCTGCTTTTTCGATAGGTAAAATGGATAATTTTACACCAGGTGGGCAGGCCAATTTCAAACCTTGTTTCTCAATGTCGTTTTGAGCAACAGCATCGTCAATAACCATGATACGACCGATATTTAATTTGGTAGTCCATAGGTTAGCAACCTGACCGTGAATCAAACGACCGTCAATACGTGTAGCAATGATTGCCATACTAAATCTCCTTTTTCTAAAGTTCTTTATAAATGGGTTCCTGTGAAAAGCTTATCTTCTCTCTATATCTTCCTTCCGTCTCAAAGACGATAATCTCATTCTCTCCTTTCTTTAAGTATCCTTTTGGAATATAGAGATAGAGGATTGGACCTTTTTCCCAGAAACGTCCGATATTTACATTATTAACAAATACAACACCCTTACCAAAACCTGTCATGTCCAAGTAAGTGTCTGCCAGTTCATCCACTTCAAATCGGTAGCGGTAAAAGGCTGGTTGCCCTTCCTTCCACTCCTTGGTAAAATCTACCGTTTCCACAGATTCTAGGGGGAGAGGATAGGTTTGCCAATTGCCGATAAAGTGAAGATCAGCTATCGCGCCCCGACCAATACCTTTGGACTGGGTTGGTGCGGTTAGCTTGTGACCATAATTGACACGTCCCATATTTTCGACCAGGATTGAAATGTCGGTGTGCTGATTCTGCAAATCCAGCTCAATATCCTCACCGATTTCCGTCTGATACTGGGTTGTGACCAGATGGCCATCTGCATAGACCTGTATCCTGTCACGTGCATCAATAACTCTAAACCGTTCCGCCTCATCCTTATCCTTTTCAAGGGTAGTCTGGTAGAGAATGTAGCCTGTATTCTGACCCAACTCTTCCATATTTTGTGGATAGAAGCTAGATAGGGAACCGCTTACATTTTCTAGTGTCCCAAAGAGACTAACTTTTGCCTCTAATTCCACCGATGGGTAGGCTTTGGCTGCTTTAATGAGTGGTTCAGCATAGTTCGATTCTGGATAGGCTTCCTTCATCAAGGATTGAATAGCATAGAATTTCTTAGTAGGATTCCCCGCCTCATCCAAGATGGCATCGTAGTCATAGGAAGTTACCTGTGGTAAATCAATCTGACCCCGGGCCGAACAGCCGTTCATAAAGCCGAAGTTAGTCCCTCCATGGAACATGTAAAGATTGATAGACCCAAGCTGGATACAATCCATGACAGACTGGGCAAGCTCATCTGGATCCCGGCGAATAATCTCATCTCCCCAGCGATTGAACCATCCATCCCAAAATTCCATACACATGAGTGGCCACTTCTTATCGTATTCATCGAAGAAATCTTGCATCATAGCAAAGTTTTCTGCAGCCTTGGAACCAAAGTTTCCTGTGACCAAAATATCATCGTCTATCAGGGTACCAGCTCTCAAAGTGGCTCTCCATGGACCATCCGATGTGAAAAAGGGAGCTGTCAGGCCATGCTTTCTCATCAAATCTGCTACTGCTCTCAGGTATTCCTTGTCCTCACCGTAGGAACCATATTCATTTTCCACTTGGAACATGAGAATGTTTCCACCTTGTGAGAGTTGGTGCTTGGCCAATTTCGGAAGAAGAGAAGCGTAATATTCATCTAAATGCCTCAGATAAGTTGCATCGTGCGAACGTATCCGAAGCTCCTCCGTCATCAACCAAGCGGGGAGACCTCCCCATTCCCACTCTGCGCAAATATAGGGGGAAGGACGAACAATAGCATATAGCCCTAAATCCTGAGCAATGCTTAGAAATCGTTCGATATCTAAGATTCCTTCGTAGTTGAACTGACCTTTCTGAGGCTCGTGCCAGTTCCAGGGGACGTAGGTTTCAACTGTATTAAAACCCAGGGCCTTTAAATTGTACAAAGAGTGATACCAATCATCAGGGTGAACCCGAAAATAATGAATTGCACCAGAAAGAATTTTGAAAGACTTCTGATCCAAATAGAACTGATCCTTTATTTCAAATTTCTGCATTTATTTTGCCTCCGATGTCACTGCATCCCTTTGTCATCAATATATTAACACAAATTACTGGTTATGTCCAGTAGTTTTTTTGAAAAAATGTAAAATTTTTTAAATCCCAATTTGTCAAGTCAAGTGCAACAAGTTCATTGATAACTAGAGATCCAGAGGTTAAGCTGTCTGGGCTAGCCC
>NZ_JBIMJQ010000003.1:0-140053 GCF_043674215.1 Streptococcus sp. A22 | reverse complement strand
TAAGCGGCTTACTAACTTCTCCAAGAAAATAATATCGATTTTCTCGGATTCGTGTCGTAACCCGCTAAGAAAATTTCTGTCGCAAGCTCCGTATTTTCTACGGAAGCCACTATCCTGCGGTCTTCCTAAGCGGCTTACTAACTTCTCCAAGAAAATAATATCGATTTTCTCGGATTCGTGTCGTAACCCGCTAAGAAAATTTCGTTGAATATGCGACGAAGTCGCAAGGGGATAGTTTCCGCCGTGTTGAAAGTCATAGAATGTTTACATTCTATGACTAGGGCTTGGCAAGACTTAGGTTTGCCAAAAAGAAATGGAACTCCGCAGGAGATCGCTTTCGGCCTGCACCACTTCAGGAAACTATCGGAAAACAGAAATTCTTAGCAAACAAGATTTATTTAAAAGGGGGACATTTTTATGTCAGAACGTAAGTTGTTTACGTCTGAGTCAGTTTCGGAGGGGCATCCGGATAAGATTGCTGACCAGATTTCAGATGCTATTTTGGATGCTATTTTAGCCCAGGATCCAGATGCCCACGTGGCAGCAGAGACAGCTGTTTACACAGGTTCTGTCCATGTGTTTGGCGAAATTTCGACCACAGCCTATGTGGACATTAACCGCGTGGTGCGCGATACCATTGCTGAGATTGGCTATACCAAGGGCGAATACGGTTTTGCTGCAGAATCAGTCGGGGTGCACCCGTCATTGGTGGAGCAATCACCGGATATTGCGCAAGGGGTTAATGAAGCCTTGGAGGCACGTCAAGATGCCAGTCAAGATCCACTCGATTTGATTGGGGCAGGTGACCAAGGGCTCATGTTTGGTTTTGCGGTAGATGAAACGCCGGAACTCATGCCTTTGCCAATTTCACTGAGTCATCAGTTGGTTCGTCGCTTGGCAGAGTTGAGAAAATCAGGCGAAATTGCTTATCTTCGTCCAGATGCCAAGTCTCAAGTAACTGTTGAGTATGATGAAAATAATCAGCCTGTTCGTGTTGATACAGTAGTTATTTCGACCCAGCACGACCCAGAAATCAGTCAAGAACAAATTCGTCAAGATGTGATTGAGCAGGTCGTTAAAGCGATTATTCCGGCAAATTATCTGGATGATCAAACTAAGTTCTTTATCAATCCTACAGGGCGCTTTGTGATCGGTGGTCCGCAAGGTGACTCTGGTTTGACTGGTCGTAAAATCATTGTGGATACCTATGGCGGTTTTGCTCGTCATGGTGGGGGTGCCTTTTCTGGTAAAGATGCGACCAAGGTTGACCGTTCAGCATCCTATGCAGCCCGTTATATTGCCAAAAATATTGTCGCGGCAGGATTTGCCAAGAAGGCAGAAGTCCAGCTAGCCTATGCTATCGGTGTGGCCCAGCCTGTTTCTGTCCGTATTGATACCTTTGGCACCAGCACTGTTTCTGAAAGCAAATTAGAGGCGGCTGTGCGTCAGATTTTCGACCTGCGCCCAGCGGGAATTATCCAAATGTTAGACCTCAAGCGTCCGATTTATAAGCAGACGGCGGCTTATGGACACATGGGACGGACAGACATTGACCTTCCGTGGGAACGACTGGATAAGGTGGATGCTTTGAAAGAGGCTTTGGCCTAGTTGATAGGGAGGTCTTGTGATGAAAAAAGCCCTGATTGTATTTGCCCATCCTCGAAAAGAAAGTTTTACCCATGCCTTGGTGGCGCGGGTTGAGCAGGCTTTACGCAAAAATGGGATAGAAGTGACTGTGCGTGATTTGTATGCGCTGGGTTTTGATCCTGTATTGCGTGGAGAGGATGCCATCCATATTGAAAATGGTCAGTTTGTTCGCGATGCAGCTGCCTATCCAGCTGATGTTCAAGTTGAGATGGACTTGATTGCGGAGAGTGATTTGCTGGTTTACATTTTTCCGTCTTGGTGGAATGGGATGCCGGCTATCATGAAAGGCTACGTTGACCGTGTTTTTCAGCATGGATTTGCCTACAGCTTTGAATCTGATGAACCGCGCCAGCTATTTTCCACGAAAAAAGCCATGTTCTTTACTCCAACAGGGCAACCGCAGAATACAGATGGCAGCTTGACACCGATTGACCAAGCCATGAAGTTTTTGACCTCTGATTGGCTCTTCAATAGCAATGACGCCCAAGTTCTTGGCCATGTTTTTTATGGCCGTGTGCCTTATTTGACACGGGATGAATTGGAAGTCTACTTGCAAGATGCAGAAGAGCGTATCCAGAAAATATTCGATTAAAGCAAAGGGGGCCTGCAAGGGCTACCCTTTTCATTTCAAATAACTAGCATTTTCACTAAGCTTGTGGTAAAATAAAACGTATGCCTTTTTGGGCAAAGTTAGAAATGAGAAATTCTAGTATGAGAAAAATTGTAATTCAAGGCGGGAAACCTTTAAAAGGGACTGTTACAGTCAGTGGTGCTAAGAACTCTGTTGTAGCATTGATTCCAGCCATTATTTTATCGGATGGGATTGTAACTCTGGATGGTGTGCCAGCTATTTCCGATGTAGATAGTTTGATTGATATTATGGAGACTATGGGGGCAACGGTCAAACGTGACGGCGAAACTCTTGAGATTGACCCGCGTGGTGTGCAAGATATGCCCATGCCTTTCGGGAAAATCAATAGTCTGCGGGCCTCTTATTATTTCTACGGTTCGCTGTTAGGTCGTTTTGGACGGGCAGTGGTCGGTCTACCAGGTGGTTGTGACCTGGGGCCTCGTCCCATTGATTTGCATCTGAAAGCATTTGCTGCTATGGGCGCTGAAACGACCTACGAGGGCGAGTATATGCGTTTGGCGACGGATGGTTCTCGTATCCGTGGGGCTCATATCTTTATGGATGTTGTCAGTGTTGGCGCGACTATCAATACCATTTTGGCGGCTGTCAAGGCTGAAGGGCGGACAGTTATCGAAAATGCGGCGCGTGAGCCAGAAATCATTGACGTAGCAACTCTTTTGAACAACATGGGAGCCCATATTCGCGGTGCTGGTACAGACATCATTACCATCGAAGGTGTTGACCGTTTGAATGGTACCCGTCACCAAGTCATTCCTGACCGGATTGAAGCAGGTTCCTATATCGCACTTGCAGCAGCAGTTGGGGAAGGTATCCGCATTGACAATGTGCTCTACGAACACTTGGAAAGTTTCATTGCCAAATTGGAGGAAATGGGCGTTAGGATGACTGTTTCTGAGGATAGCATCTTTGTTGAAAAACAGGAGCAGCTTAAGGCAGTCAGCATAAAAACAGCGCCTTACCCAGGCTTTGCGACGGATTTGCAGCAACCCATTACCCCACTCTTGCTCAAGGCAGAGGGGACTGGGACAATTACCGATACAATCTATGAAAAACGTGTCGGACATGTTCAGGAATTGTCAAATATGGGTGCCAAAATCATGACCCGCAGCAATCACATTGCCTTTGAAGGTCCAAACAATTTGGTTGGAGCGCCTGTTAAAGCAACGGATTTACGTGCAGGTGCGGCCATGGTCATCGCTGGTTTGATGGCACAAGGGCGGACAGAAATCACCAATATTGAATTTATCCTTCGGGGCTATTCCAATATTATCGAAAAACTAACAGAACTGGGTGCGGACATCCAGCTAGTAGAAGAATAAAAGAAGGAGGCTGGAAGTCATTCCAGCCTCTCAAGATAGATGATGACTATATGGATGGGCTTGGCAGCGACTGCCAGATTTGAAACAGAACGCCTCATCTTACGGCCTTTTCGCTACGAAGATGGGGATGATTTTTACCAGATGGTTTCTAAGCCAGAAAAGATGCCTTTCATTTTTCCGGCTTTGCCCGACAAGAACTTGGCAGTAGCGACCATGGTGGAGAAATTTATGCGCCAACCCTTGGGCAACTGGGCTTTGGTGGACAAGGTTTCCCAGCAGCTAATCGGTGCGCTCTGTTTTGAAAAAATGGACGAGAGCAAGCTGACTGCGGAGCTCAGCTATTTCCTTAAAAAAGAAAAATGGAGGCAGGGTCTGATGACAGAGGCCGTGCGCAACCTAGTCTTTTTGGCCTTTTATGAATTGGGCTTGCGTGAGCTGACCATCATCACCCATCTGGAAAATGCTGCTAGTCAGGCTGTGGCCAGAAAGGCTGGCTTTGTGCAGGTTGACCACTATCGAGGGAGTGACCGTTATAGTCACAAGACGCGGGACTACCTGAAATTTAGCTTGAAAAAAGCAGACTTTAGATTAGAAATCAATGAGGAGAACCAATGATTACCATTAAATCACAGCGTGAAATTGATGCCATGAATCGTGCAGGAGACGTCTTGGCTGGAGTGCATATCGGATTGCGTGAGCTGATTAAGCCGGGCGTAGACATGTGGGAAGTCGAAGAATATGTCCGAAAGACTTGTAAGGAAAAGAATGTTTTGCCCCTTCAAATCGGTGTAGATGGCGAAATCATGGACTATCCTTATGCCACTTGTTGTGGTCTTAATGACGAGGTGGCTCATGCCTTTCCGCGTCATTACAAACTCAAAGAAGGCGATTTGCTCAAGGTGGACATGGTTCTGAGTGAGCCATTGGACAAATCAGTTATCGATGTGTCAAAACTCAATTTTAACGATGTAGCAGCCATGAAGAAAATCACCCAAAGCTATCGCGGTGGTGTGGCGGATTCTTGCTGGGCTTACGCAGTTGGTCAGGTGTCCGAAGAAGTGACTAAGCTGATGGAAGTGACTAAAGAATGTCTCTATCGTGGAATGGAGCAGGCTGTTGTTGGCAATCGGATTGGTGATATTGGCGCAGCGATTCAAGAATATGCCGAAGGTCTCGGCTACGGTGTAGTCCGTGACTTGGTTGGTCACGGGGTTGGTCCAACCTTCCACGAAGAACCAATGGTGCCTCACTACGGAATTAAAGGCCGTGGTCTCCGTTTACGCGAAGGTATGGTCTTGACCATCGAGCCTATGATCAATACAGGTACTTGGGAAATTGACACCGATATGAAAACAGGTTGGGCTCATAAAACTTTGGATGGCGGTTTATCTTGCCAATACGAGCACCAATTTGTCATCACCAAAGATGGTCCTGTTATCTTGACCAGTCAAGGCGAAGAGGGAACTTATTAAACAGACTCATGCTATAAAAAAGGAGGACAGAAGATGAAGGAGGAAACACTTTTTGAGAAGGTCAAGTCCTTTTTCGGGTCCTTCTTTTCTTTTTATCGATCAGCAGAGGTGGATTTGACCAGCGTGGCAGTGGCCTATTATTTGCTGATTTCAGGCTTTCCCATTTTGCTGACTCTGGCTAATCTTCTGCCCTACTTTCCCTTTGATGTGGAAGAAATCCTGGTCATTCTCAAAGAATTTATTCCAAGTCAGTTTTCTGGGACAGTTTTGCCAACGGTGCGGTTGCTCCTGACCCAACGTTCCTCCTCTTGGCTAGGAATTTCAATTATGACAACGCTCTGGACGGTCTCTAAGAGCATGATGATTTTGCAAAAGGCGGTCAACAAGGCCTACGGTGTCACAGACCACCGCAATGTAATTCTTGCACGGATTGTAGGTGTCTTGATGGGGCTTGGTCTCCAAACCATTCTCATTTTGTCCATTACGCTCTTGACCTTTGGCCAAGCCATTGTCCAATTTATCCGGTCCAATCTGGGTATTGCCAATGATTGGTTGCTGGGGATTTTTAGCCAGGTCCAGTGGATTGCTTATCTAGCCCTGGCGGTTAGTTTGATTATGTTTTACTATGTTTTACCTAATGTAAAAATTCCCAAGCTACGCTATGTTTTGCCAGGACCTGCTTTTGTTCTGGGAGTCTTTATTAGTCTGGGGAATATGTTAGCGACCTATGTTCAGCGTTCGGCAGATAAGATGGTCGATGTCCGCCTGGTGACTAGTTTGGTCTTTCTGGTTGTCATGATTTGGTTCATTCTCTTGAGCCATCTTCTCATAGTGGGAGCAGTTCTCAATGCCACTGTCCAGAGCAGACAGGAGGGCGAATTTGAACAGCGGTCGGGAGATATGAAAGAAACCTGGAAGGCCCTGAAAAGATTTTTTACAAGAAAGCAGAGTACATGACCAGCGAGAGTTGGTCTTTTTTGGTGCGTTTTTCTGGATTTTATGAATAATTAGTGATACAGTTATAAAAAAAGTTGGATACAGGAGGTTGATATGAAATTTAGCCGAATTTTATTTTTATCCTTGTTCAGTTTGATCCTTGTAGCCTGCGGGCTTAGTCAAGGTCAGAATTCTGCACAATCATCAGATTCTGAAGCTACTGTTACTGGGACTTCAAGCAGTGGAACAGCTGAAACTTCTAGTCAATTGCCTTCAAAGCAAGCATTAGAGGCTGATCCCACACCCTTGGATATTGCGAGTGTAGTCAATCTTGCAAATTTGGGTCAGAATCTGTCAGACGGAGGCTATGTTTTTGTTTTTCGCTATACAGGGGCTGGCGGAGAGCGGACAGCAGTTCCGGAGAATCTACAAGGTCAGGTTATCGATGATGGCCAGCGGATTTCTGATTCTAGCGTAGAAAAGATGGGACTCTATGGGCAAAAATACCGGGATTTAGGGGTAGAAGCTGACCATATCCTTACTTCTGAATATTACTTCGTCTGGCAGCATGCCCAGGCTGCATTCGGGGATAATTTGGAAATCAATCGAGATTTGACAGGGTCCTTGAATTTTTCTGACGATCAGGAATTGGAGCAATCCTTACAAAACTTGCGGAATCGGACCATTCAAGTCCCTGAAGCTGGAAAATCAACGATTTTATTTACCCACCAGGGCAAGTTTGACAAGGCCTATGGCTACTATATTCCAGCAGGGACGACCCTGGTATTCAAGCCGGATGGCAGCAACCAACCCAAGCTCATTGCTGTTTTGACTTTTGAAGAGTTTTTGAATGTATAAATTAGATACTTAAAGCAAATAGGTTTGGACCCGCCAAACCTATTTTGTATTTTTAAAAATAAATAATTTACTAAGGACATAGTTGAGGACGATGACCAAGACCTGCGAAAGAGCAGTTGCGATAGCATTGACTTTTTGAATGTCCTGTTGAACAAATTGTCCGATGATGTGAGGGAATTTTTCGACTAGGAAATAGGCTAGAGCCATATCGAGGACCAGGGTAGAAATACGGGCACCGATAAATTTGACTAGCCGTCCCTGCCAACCATTTTTTTCCTGCTTGAAGACATAGCGGTCATTGGTCCAAAAGGCAAAGAGAATGGCAACTGTGTTGGCAATCAGAGTGACCATTAAAATGTTGGGCCAGATGTAAAAGAGGCTGGTTCGCGTGATGATATAGACCAGGGTTGCGGCGACGCCTGCGATTAGATAGAGGATGACTTCATTTTCTAAGAATGTTTTTACTAGTTTTTTCATAAGAACTAGTCTATCATTTTTTTGAAAATTATGCTATACTGGAAAACGTTGTAAATACAACCCTTGGGACTTGCTCACTTTACCCAAGCATATTTCAGGCGGTCAACCCGCTAAAGGAGAATTTTTTATGAAGACATCTACCTTTTCTGTCAGAGATCTGGCAGAGATTGCTATCGTTGCGGCCATTTATGTGGCTTTGACCCTCACACCACCCTTGAATGCTATATCCTTCGGTGCCGTTCAATTTCGGATTTCAGAAATGCTGAATTTTCTAGCCTTTTATAATCCTAAATACATCATCGGAGTGACCATCGGTTGCATGATTGCCAATCTGATTGGCTTTGGGGTCATTGATCTATTTGTTGGTGGTTTTTCAACCCTTATCTTCGTGACACTTGGTGTGAAATTATTTTCAAAATACAAGGACCAATATCTTTTCAATGGTTTGATCAATAAGGCTTTCCTCTATTTTTCCTTGTTTTTCTCATTTACCATGTTTACCATTGCTTTAGAGCTAAAGTTCTTGTACGATTTGCCATTTTTCCTTACCTGGTTGACAACAGCGGCTGGGGAATTGGTTTCGCTCTTGGTCGGGGCAGTCATTATGGATAAATTGGCTAAGCGATTGAATTTGTAACAGAACGAGTTAATGTGAGCAGGGTCTGGACTGAAGTCCAGGCTCTTTTTGCATGTAAGATAGAATGAGCTCATTTAGTTAATCAAAGACAATAGGATTTTCTGGACTATAGCAATAAAAATTGCTCCGCAGACCGGATCTTTGGCTCTCTTTTTGAGCTGTTCAGGTCTTTTTTCATGGTATAATAGAGCTTATGGAAGAAAAATACATGAAGATTGCCCAAGAATTGGGTGTAAGTTTGAAACAGATTGATACGGTATTGACCCTGACAGCTGAGGGCAATACCATCCCCTTCATCGCTCGTTACCGCAAGGAAGCAACGGGTAATTTGGACGAGGTTCTTATCAAGGCTATTATTGACCGAGATAAGGCTTTGACGGCTTTGGCTGACCGCAAGGCGACGGTTCTGACCAAAATTGAAGAGCAGGGCAAGCTGACTGACCAGCTCCGTCAGGCCATTGAAGAGGCTGAAAAGTTGGCGGACGTTGAAGAGTTGTACCTGCCATATAAGGAAAAACGTCGGACCAAGGCGACGGTGGCGCGTGAGGCTGGTCTCTTTCCACTGGCACGCTTGATTTTGCAGTATGGTGCAGACTTAGAAACTCAGGCGGCAAGCTTTGTCACTGAAGGCTTCGATACGCCGACCGCTTGCTTGGTCGGTGCAGTGGACATTCTCGTGGAAGCTCTGGCTGAGGACGCCAAACTCCGTTCTTGGGTCTACCATGAAATCCTGACCAATTCCAGACTTATATCAGAAGTCAAGGACCAGGACAGCGATGAGAAGGCTGTCTTTGAAATCTACTATGAATTTGCCGAGAAAATTGCGAAGATGCAAGGCTATCAGACTCTTGCCATCAACCGCGGTGAAAAATTAGGCATTCTCAAGGTCGGTTTCCAGCACAATCTGGACAAGATGATCCGCTTTTTTGAATTGCGCTTTCCGCAGCAAAATGCCTATATTCAAGAAGTTATCAGTCAGGCCCTGAAAAAGAAGATTATCCCAGCTATGGAGCGCCGTATTCGTACGGAATTGACTGAGCAGGCGGAAGAAGGGGCCATCCAACTCTTCTCGAAAAACCTCCGCAACCTGCTTTTGGTTTCACCCCTGAAGGGCAAGGTAGTCCTCGGCTTTGACCCTGCCTTTCGTACAGGGGCAAAACTAGCGGTCGTTGACCAGACAGGAAAACTCCTGACGACACAGGTTATTCACCCCGTCAAGCCGGCCTCACATGCTCAGATTGCCCAAGCCAAGCAGGATTTGGCGAATCTGATTGGTCAATACCAAGTCGAAATCATTGCCATCGGAAACGGTACGGCCAGCCGCGAATCAGAAAGCTTCGTTGCTGATTTGCTCAAGGACTTCCCACAGGTCTCCTACGTCATCGTCAATGAAAGCGGAGCCTCAGTCTACTCTGCCTCCGAACTGGCCCGTCAGGAATTTCCAGACCTAACTGTCGAAAAACGCTCTGCTATTTCCATCGCCCGCAGGCTCCAAGACCCGCTGGCTGAGCTGGTCAAGATTGACCCGAAGTCCATAGGTGTCGGCCAGTACCAGCACGATGTTAATCAGAAACTTCTGTCCGAGAGTCTGGATTTTGTCGTCGATACGGTGGTCAACCAAGTCGGTGTCAATGTCAATACGGCTAGTCCCGCCCTCCTTGCCCATGTGGCTGGTCTCAACAAGACCATTTCGGAGAATATCGTCAAGTACCGCGAGGAGCATGGCGCTCTGACCACCCGTCAAGAGCTCAAAAAGGTGCCGCGTTTGGGCGATAAGGCTTTCGAGCAGGCGGCTGGCTTCTTGCGTATTCCTAACGGCACTAATCTTTTGGATAATACTGGCGTGCATCCCGAGTCTTACAAGGCTGTCGAGAACTTGCTTGCTCATCTAGCTATCGACCACTTGGACTCTGCTGCGCAGGAAAAATTAGCGACGGTGTCAGTTGCGGACATGGCTGAAACCTTGGGCATCGGTCAGGAAACACTGAAAGATATTATCGCAGACTTGCTCAAACCGGGGCGGGATTTACGGGATGATTTCGAGGCCCCTGTTTTGCGTCAGGATGTCTTGGATGTCAAAGACTTGAAAGTCGGTCAAGAATTGCAGGGAACGGTCCGTAACATTGTGGACTTCGGTGCCTTTGTCGATATTGGTGTCCATGAAGATGGGCTTATTCACATTTCCCGCATGGTCAAACGTAAGCGTGACGGCAAAGGTCGTCTTATGGCGCAACCTCACCCGAGTGAAATCCTTGCGGTCGGCGAAATTGTCACTGTCTGGGTGACAGAAGTAGATATAAAACGCAACCGTATCGGTCTGAGCCTCTTGAAACCTCATGGACTTGACTAAGTACGTAGAGCTGGTATCCAGAGAGGACTTCGGCAAGGAATTTCGTCATGTAGCCATCTGGAATCGCCGTCTGCGCTCGACAGGCGGACGCTTTTTCCCGCAGGATGGGCACTTGGATTTCAATCCCAAGCATCTGGAAGAGTTTGGTTTGGAGGTCTTTAGGCAGATTGTCCGCCACGAGCTCTGCCATTACCATCTCTATTTTGAGAAAAAGGGCTATCGCCACGGGGATAGGGATTTTCAAGAACTATTACAGGCTGTCGATGGACTTCGTTATGCACCTAAATTGGCACAAGCACAGAAACCAAATCCCCGCTACAGTTGCACGGCCTGTGGTCAAGTCTACATGAGAAAGCGCAGGATTGACCTCAAGAAATACAGGTGCGGCAAGTGCAGGGGGATGCTAAAACAGCTAAAAAACGAATCATGATAGTTTCGTCATCACGATTCGTTTTTCTTTTTATAGGGGTAAAATCAATTCTTCCTCTTCCTCTGTAGGTTCGCCCCCAACGGCCTTGATTTCAATCATGAGGTTGTGGGGCAGGCAGACGGAGAGTTGACCGGGTTTGCTAATCCAGCCTGTCATGACGGCAATCTGATCCGGGCTATTGTCTTCCTTGACCCGGATACTCTGACCGTCGACTTCGATGATATTGTATTGGCCAGGATTGGGATAATAGGTGATTTCCTGGTGTTTGGTATCGGCAGCTAGTTCAAATTCATCCACGACCTCGCCGTTGATGCGGACATAAGCAATGATTTTTGCTTCTTGTCCCTGCTCTGATAGCTCTGCATAGGTGAGGATAGCAGGTGTGAAGGACAGAACCAGGGCCAGTCCGATGAGCAGGTAGTCGAATAGTTTTAGCTGCTTGAGAATAGTCTTGAACGTCATAGCTCTATTGTATAGAAAAAATCCAGCTTTGTAAATTGCTGGATTGATTTTATTCTGGGGGACAGCTTTATAACTGAGTAGCTGACTTGATGATGCCTAATCCAACTCATTTTTCATATCCAGGTGTTGGGCTAGGATACTCCAGCTTGGGTTTTCTTGCCAGTTGGCTTCAGCGGTAATTTGGCTAGCCAGGCGCCTAGCTTCTTCTAGGATAGGATAGTCATCAATGATATTGGCAACCTGAAATTCTGGCAGACCGGATTGGCGGGTACCAAAGATCTCACCAGAGCCCCGCATTTTCAGGTCTGCTTCGGATAGGACAAATCCGTCCGTAGTTTCTGTCATCAGTTTCATCCGTTCCTTGCCGGACTCGGTTTTGGGATTGGCGACCAGGATGGCGTAGGATTGCTTGTCTCCCCGACCCACCCGGCCCCTCAGCTGGTGGAGCTGGCTGAGACCAAAACGATCCGCATCCATGATAACCATAATGCTGGCATTGGGAACATTGACACCAACCTCGATAACCGTTGTTGAGACCAGGATATCTGTTTTTCTTTCCTTGAAAGCCTGCATGATACTATCCTTTTCCTCGGAGGACATCTTACCATGCAGGAGGTCAATTGTGGTCTTCGAGCCGAAATAGTCCCTCAATTCCTCCGTTAAGGCAACCGCATTTTTCAAGTCCAGGGCTTCGGATTCCTCAATCAAGGGAGAAACGAAGTAGACCTGGCTTTCTTTTTTTAGCTCCTTTGTCATCCAATCCAGTACAACTGGTAGCTGCTGGTGTTTGACCCAGCGCGTGATAATGGGTTTTCGTCCGGCTGGAAGTTGGTTGATGATGGAGACGTCCATATCGCCAAAGGCTGTGATGGCTAATGTCCTTGGAATCGGTGTAGCCGTCATCATGAGAACATCTGGATTGCTCCCTTTTTGACGGAGGAGTTTTCGTTGCTTGACCCCAAACCGGTGTTGTTCGTCTGTGATGACTAAGCCTAATTTATGATAAGTGACTGCATCCTGAATCAAAGCATGGGTCCCGACGATCAAGTCGACCTGATTTTCCTCGATAGCCTTGAGCGCGGCCCGTCTAGGGGCAGCCTTCATTTTACCGGTTAACAGGGCTATGGACAAGTTGGGAAAGAGTCCCTGTAGGCTTTGATAATGTTGCTCGGCTAGAATTTCCGTTGGAACCATGAGGGCAGATTGAAAGCCAGCTGTGTGAGTGGCGTAGATGGCCAAGCCTGCCACAACCGTTTTTCCGGAACCGACATCACCTTGCAGCAGCCGATTCATGTGGCGACTGGATTTCATATCTTCTAAGATATCCTCCAGGACCTGATTCTGAGCCTGGGTCAGAGAGAAGGGGAGGGCCTGGATGGCTTGCTGGACAGCTAGTTGGTTAAATGGAATGGCTAGTCCCTTAGATTGGTCACGGTTTTGCGCCTTGAGTTGCTGGAGCTGTAGCTGGAAATAGAAGAGTTCTTCAAATTTAATACGGCGCAGGGCTTGTCTATACTGGTCTAAGTCTTCTGGGAAATGCATGGCCCGAACAGCGTCGATCCGTCCCATGAGCTTGTAGCGTTCCAGTATAGGGCTGGGGAGATTCTCAGTCAGGAGGTCTAAATAGCCTAGGTCCACGGCGGACTTGACCAGTTTGACCAGCTGGGTCTGACTAATTCCTTGAGCGACATGATAGACAGGCTGCAAATCATCTGCTTGCTGGGACAAGATTTTCATTCCCGTCAAGCTAGCCTTGGCTTTATCCCATTTACCCCAAATGACTATATCTTGTCCTACTTCCACCTTGTCGGCCAAATAGGGTTGATTGAAAAAAGAAACGGATACCACCACCTGGTCCTGCTTGATAGAAAAACGAAGGCGGTTGCGTTTGAAGCCATAATATTGCACATTGGCTGGAGTGACGACCTGCCCCATAATCACGGCCTTTTCGCCGTCCATAAGCTCTAAGATGGACTTTGTCTCGTAATCTTCGTAGCGGAAGGGATAGTAGCACAGGACATCTTCCACGCTATAGAGGTCTAGTTTTGTAAATTTCTCTGCTGACTTGGGTCCAATTCCAGGCAAGACAGACAGCGGGTCCTTCAAGTGTTTCATGCTTGTATTATAGCAAAAGTTTGACCAATTTCCCAAAACAAAAACACCCAGTGTCGAACTAGGTGTTTGCCATGGCTTGTTTAAGCCGTTTTCTGTAAATCAGGCTACTAGGTATGAGGACGAGAATGCTGCCAATCCAGGCTGCAGGATTAGCGGCCGCAACGCCATTGAAGCCAAAATAGTGGAGGCCAACAATGGCCACGAGAGCCCGCATGATCAATTCTCCGAAACCAGCCAGCATAGGTACGGCACCATTTCCCAGCCCCTGGATGAAGCTCCTAAGGATAAAGAGGCTGGCCACAATCCAATAACAGGAGGCATTGATAATGTAGTAGGCCAGTGCTAAGTCAAGAACGGTCTCGCTGGCGTCTGCGATGAAGAGACCTGAGAAGAACCGATTTCCCCAGATAAGAACAAGAGCGAACAAGATAGACCAGGCCAAACTGATATAGAGGGTCTTTTTGACCCCTTCCAAAATGCGGTCATATAGTTTAGCACCATAGTTTTGGGCCGTAAAGGTTGAGATAGCCAGTCCCAGATTCACCATGGGCAACATGGCCAATTGGTCCGTCCGTAGGGCAATAGATTGGGCAGCGATGGCATCGGTTCCCAACTGGTTCATCATGACCTGGAAGGTCAAGGAGCCAATGGCAATAACGCTGGCCTGTAATCCCATTGGAAAGCCAATATTGGCATGTTTGATTAACTCCTCTTTTTCAAGTTTCAAATCGCCTGGTTTTAAGTGGTAATGGGGAATTTTTCTCTTGATGTAAATGATGAGGAAGATAACGGAGAAGGCCTGGGCCAAGACTGTTGCAAAGCCAGCTCCGAAGACGCCCCATTTCATGGTTAAAATAAAGAAAAAGTCAAGGCCGATATTGATGATGCAGGCGATGATGAGGGCGATAAGCGGAGTTCGCGAATCTCCCAGACTACGGATGGCACTGGACAAATAGTTATAAAAGATGGTAAAGGTCATTCCGCCATAGATAGCTAGAAGGAAGTCGTGGGCGTGCTCGATGATATCAGCAGGCGTCTGCATGAGTTCCAGGGTTGGGCGGAGAAAGAGAAGGGAGACCGTCGTCAGTACCAAACTAACGATGGCAGCATAGAAAAGTCCGTGAACAAAGCTTTTCTTGAGGCCAATCAAGTCCCCTGCACCAAAGCGTTGGGCACTAATAATGGTGAGGCCATTAGTTAAGCCTTGGGCAAAGCCTAGAATCAAAAATGTCAGTCCAACAGTGGCTCCTACACTTGCAAAGGCCGTGGTCCCAAGGGTATGGCCAACAATCATGCTGTCAGCAAAATTGTAGGTTAACTGGAAAAAAGAGCCGATCAAGAGAGGGATAGCAAATTGTAAAATAACAGTTAAGGGTTTCCCCTTGGTCAAATCGTTCATATAATCTCCTTAAAATATGAATGATAAATCAGTCAAAATTTGTCACCTTATCCTGTGAACTCTTCAAAATGATCGACCGTGTTGTGGTCCGTTACAGCCATAACGACCTCGTCTTCATTGAAAACATAGTCAGGCGATAACTGGATATTGAGTTCCTTGGTGGTTTTGAGGCGGTAGCCGATAATGTTCATCTTGTAGTTCTGACGCAGTTGCAACTCTGCCAAAGTCTTGCCCAGCCATTTTTTAGGGGGGTGAAACTCAACGATGGACACGTTACCATCCAGCTGGACTAGGTCCGTCGTATTGCGGTGGAGGAGGTGCTTGGCCAGGGAAACGCCTGTTTCTCTTTCTGGTGAAATAATCTTATCAGCACCAATTTTTAAGAGGACCTCTTTAGCGGTCTTGCTCTTCACCTTTGCGATGACCTTTGGAACACCCAGTGCCTTACAGTGGAGGACGGCTAGGACGCTAGACTCCAGATTGTCACCTGTTGCGACGACGACGGTATCACAGCTGTCAATACCTGCGGCCCGCAAGAGGGATTTATCAGTGATATCTCCGACAATACCGCGGGACAGGATGGGCTCCAATTGGTTGATTTGATTTTCATGATTATCGACGGCGATAATGTTGCAGTTGTAGGGATGTAGGGTCTTAGCGATAGTGGTACCAAAAACGCCTAGACCTAAAATACCGATAGTAAATGATGACATGGGTTCTCCTTTAAACAATCATGGTTGATTTTGCATATTGTAATTTATCCTTCTTGTCAGGTCTGTGACTAGATAGACTGACTAGAATGTAGATAGGGCCGATTCTGCCAAAGAACATCAGGAACATGATGATAACTTTTCCAGCCAAACTGAGGAAGGGGGTTAAATTGGCGGTCACACCGACCGTTGCCAGGGCTGACATGACCTCAAACATGAGGAAAATCAAAGGTTGCTTAGCATCTGTCACACTGAGTCCAGCCAAGCCTAAGATAAAGACAGACGTAAAGACGATGAAGGTTGCAAATGCCTTGCGGATGGTCAGATGGTCAATGGTATGGTGGTTGAAATTAGTATGGGGAAGCCCCAGAATTTCGCTGCGTGCATAGAGTAAAAGCGTCAGGAAGGCTGTGATTTTAATACCTCCTGCCGTACCACCAGGGGCTCCTCCCAGCATCATTTGGAAGATATAGAGGAGGAGGGTGATAGGTTCGGCCTTGGTATAATCAATACTGGCAAAGCCTGCTGTCCGCATGGTCACCGTTTGGAAAAAGCTGGTCAATAGTTTGTTGCCCAGCGACATGGAGCCAATAGTGGCAGGATTATTGTATTCTGTGATAAAGGTTAAGACTGTCCCCGCTGCAAGAATGAGTACAGTCAGAGCCAGCACTACCTTGGTATGGAAATGGAGTTTTCTGTGGTGGAATTTCTTGCCTATTTGAGAACGTAAGTCAAACCAGACGGAAAATCCCAATCCTCCCATGATAATCAGAGCAGCCAAGGTTAGATTGATGAGGGGATTTTCAGCGTACTGGACGATGCTGCTGGCCCCTAAATTATCAAAACCAGCATTACAGAAGGCAGAGACAGCCACAAAGACAGAAGAAAATAGACCGTCCTTCCAGCCGTATTCTGGAACAAATTGAAAGGCCAGGAAGAAGGCGCCCAGGGCCTCACTGGCAAAGGTAAAGGCAAAGACAGATTTGATAAAGCTGGAAAAATGCTTGGTGTCCGTTCGCGACAGGGCCTCCTGTAAGGTAGAAGCATTGACAAAACTCAATTTCCGTCCTCCTCGAAGGGAGAAGAGACCGATAAAACTAATTAAGCTCAATCCGCCGATTTGAATCAGGACCATACAAATCAATTGTCCAAACATGTTGTAGGTTTCAGCCACAGGCTTGGTAAATAACCCCGTCACGCAGACCATGGATACCGTAGTAAACAAATGGTCCAGGTAGCTAGCAGTAGAGCTAGCCTTTTGAGCAATTGGTAAACTGAGCAAAAATGAGCCAACCAGAATTACAGCTAGGAAACTGGCGATAATCCGTTGACTAGGTGAAAATTTCATTTTCAAAGCCCCATTCTATTCTATAAAATATGAAGCCATTTTAGCATAATTTTTCCAAAAAGTAAGGAAAGAAGTGGCGAGAAAGCAGAAGAACCAGCATTTTGGAAGAAATAATTCATTAAATTTTCAGAATATTTAATAAAATCCTTTACAAGTCCATGAAAATGGGTATAATAGGGAGTATAGAAAAAATTAGGAGGTTTAGGTATGAAGAAAAATTTCATTCATCAGCAAGAGGAGATTTCTTTCGTCAAGAATACATTTACCCAGTATTTGAAAGACAAGCTGGAAATCGTTGAAGTGCAGGGACCGATTTTGAGTCGTGTCGGGGATGGTATGCAGGATAATTTGTCTGGCGTGGAAAATGCCGTTACCGTTAATGTCAAACTGATTCCAGATGCGACCTACGAGGTAGTGCATTCCCTTGCAAAATGGAAGCGTCATACCTTGGCTCGTTTCGGTTTCAATGAAGGCGAGGGACTCTTTGTCCACATGAAGGCTCTCCGCCCGGATGAAGAGGATTTGGATGCCATCCACTCGGTCTATGTAGACCAGTGGGATTGGGAAAAGGTTATTCCAGCTGGTCGGAGAAATCTGGCCTATCTGAAGGAAACAGTTGAGCAGATTTACAAGGCCATCCGCCTGACGGAGTTGGCAGTTGAGGCGCGTTACGATATTGAGTCTGTCCTGCCCAAGAAAATAACCTTTATCCACACAGAAGATTTGGTCAAGAATTTTCCTGATTTGACACCTAAGGAACGTGAGAATGTTGTTGCCAAAGAATACGGTGCTGTTTTCCTCATCGGTATCGGTGGTGAATTGGCCGATGGCAAGCCACATGATGGTCGCGCACCTGACTACGATGACTGGACGACACCGTCAGAAGGTTCTTACAAGGGTCTCAACGGAGATATTTTGGTCTGGAATGAAGCTCTAGGTTCTGCCTTTGAATTGTCCTCAATGGGCATTCGGGTGGACCAAGATGCTCTCAAACGCCAAGTAGCTATTACCGGCGATGAGGCTCGTTTGGCCTATGATTGGCACCGTGCTCTCTTGGACGGCCAGTTTCCGCTATCTATCGGTGGTGGTATTGGACAATCGCGTCTGGCCATGTTTCTCCTTCGTAAAAAACATATCGGTGAGGTTCAATCCAGCGTCTGGCCACAAGAAGTCCGAGATAGATTTGAAAATATTTTGTAAGAGATTGGTGACAATCTCTTTTCTTTCGCTTTCATTGACTCATTGAAAACATTTACAACATGATTATCTGTGATTTTTGCGCCAAACTGTGATATACTTTTTTAGTTACATTAAATGATTTAGAGGATAATATGACAAAACTTAGAGAAGACATCCGTAACGTTGCTATTATTGCCCACGTTGACCACGGAAAAACAACCCTCGTTGATGAGCTTTTGAAGCAGTCACAAACCCTTGATGAGCGTACGCAGTTAGACGAGCGTGCCATGGACTCAAACGACATCGAAAAAGAGCGTGGGATTACTATCCTTGCTAAAAACACTGCTGTAGCTTATAACGGTACTCGTATCAACATCATGGACACACCAGGACACGCGGACTTTGGTGGTGAGGTTGAGCGAATCATGAAAATGGTTGACGGTGTTGTGCTTGTCGTAGATGCTTACGAAGGTACCATGCCACAGACTCGTTTCGTATTGAAAAAAGCCCTTGAACAAAACCTGACACCAATCGTTGTTGTCAACAAGATTGACAAGCCTTCAGCTCGTCCAGAAGAAGTAGTGGACGAAGTGCTTGAGCTCTTCATCGAGCTTGGTGCGGATGATGACCAGTTGGAATTCCCAGTTGTTTACGCATCTGCTATCAACGGAACATCTTCTCTGTCAGACAATCCAGCTGACCAAGAAGAAACAATGGCACCAATATTCGATACCATCATCGAGCACATTCCAGCTCCAGTTGATAATTCAGACGAGCCACTTCAGTTCCAGGTTTCGCTCTTGGATTATAACGACTTCGTTGGTCGTATCGGTATCGGCCGTGTCTTCCGTGGTACGGTAAAAGTTGGTGACCAAGTTACCCTTTCTAAACTCGACGGTACAACGAAGAACTTCCGCGTAACTAAGCTCTTCGGTTTCTTTGGCCTTGAGCGCAAGGAAATCCAAGAAGCTAAGGCAGGTGACTTGATTGCCGTTTCAGGTATGGAAGACATCTTCGTCGGTGAAACTGTAACGCCAACGGATGCGGTTGAAGCACTCCCAGTTCTTCGTATCGATGAGCCAACTCTTCAAATGACTTTCTTGGTCAACAACTCACCATTTGCAGGTCGTGAAGGTAAGTGGGTAACTTCTCGTAAAATCGAAGAGCGTCTTTTGGCAGAATTGCAGACAGACGTGTCTCTCCGTGTAGAAGCGACTGATTCACCTGACAAATGGACTGTTTCAGGGCGCGGTGAATTGCACTTGTCCATCTTGATTGAAACCATGCGTCGTGAAGGCTATGAGCTTCAAGTTTCACGTCCAGAGGTTATCATCAAGGAAATCGATGGCGTGAAGATGGAGCCATTTGAGCGCGTGCAAATTGACACACCAGAAGAATACCAAGGTTCTGTTATCCAATCTCTTTCAGAGCGTAAGGGTGACATGTTGGATATGATTTCAACTGGTAATGGTCAAACTCGATTGGTCTTCCTTGTACCAGCCCGTGGTTTGATTGGTTACTCAACGGAATTCCTTTCTATGACTCGTGGTTACGGCATCATGAACCATACTTTTGACAAATACTTGCCAGTTGTCCAAGGTGAAATCGGTGGTCGCCACCGTGGTGCCCTGGTTTCCATCGATCAAGGTAAGGCAACGACTTACTCAATCATGCGTATTGAAGAACGTGGTACCATCTTCGTCAACCCAGGTACTGAAGTGTACGAAGGTATGATCATCGGTGAAAACTCACGTGAAAATGACTTGACAGTTAATATTACAACAGCTAAGCAAATGACCAACGTTCGTTCAGCAACCAAGGATCAAACATCAGTCATCAAGACACCACGTATCTTGACTCTTGAGGAATCACTTGAATTCTTGAACGACGATGAGTACATGGAAGTAACGCCAGAATCAATCCGTCTTCGTAAGCAAGTCTTGAACAAGGCAGAGCGTGACAAGGCTGCTAAAAAGAAAAAATTAGCAACGGAAGAATAGAAATCTCAAAGGGGATGGTCATGTTTTATCTGATACTAGCAATATTATTGGTGCTCTTTTATATCTTTTTAGCCCCCAATAATGTACGAGGGACTATCAACCTCATGGTAGCAGTTGTTGCCGTTGTAGCCCTCTTCATCTTTTTAATGCTAGCCTTCCTAAAAATCTTGCAGGTATCTTCAGATATTTGGGTAGGATTTATCGTCATCTTCATCGGCCTATGGGCCATGAGAGACATCTATTATTTAGATAAACCGAGTCGAAAAACAGTGAGAAAATAAGAAGAAGCAGGATTGGAAAGAGTCCTGCTTTTTTGTTATATTAAAAGCCCGACTTACTGTCGAGCTAAGATATTATTCTTTATCAATTTTCTTTTCTAATTTTTCCAATTGTTTGGCTGCGAAGTCACGACCACCGAGACCGAAGGCCAGGGCAAAGGCAACAGCCAAGGCTCCCAGAACAATCGTGAAGGTCGATTGAACGATATTCTGTGCGAATTTCAATTGGTCAAGAGCCATGAAGGCTGCAAAGACAATGAGGCCATAGCGGACAAGGCCAGCTAGGAAGGCATTGTTGGTCACCTTGCTCAAGAAACCAGATAGAATGTTGCCACCAATGACTGCCAAAACAAGAATGGCAATGGCACTAATCAGGGACGGAAGGTAGGCAAGAATGGCTGTACCAACAGCGTTAAAGACTTGCAGGTTAAGAACTTGGATAGCTTGAACAAAGAAGAATACAATAATGATGCCACGAACCAATTGAGCCAGGATAGAGGAAAGTTGGAAGTTGGCATCTTCTTTGTTTGTCAAATACTTAGAGTAGGCATTGATACCAGCAGTTTCAAGAAGATTTTCCAAGAGGTTGCCCAAGAGCTTGGCAATGAAGCTACCAAGAGCGACTAGGACAAGGGCTACCAGGATATTTGGAAGGAAGCCAATGACCTGGTTGAGAATGGTGACGATTGGTTGAGAAATGCTGGTGATACCCAGAGTTTCCAAGGCCAAGGTCAAGATTGGAATGAAGATAAGAACGTAAACGACTGTTGCTAAGACAGTGATGAGTTGTTTAGTGTCAAATGGCAATTTTTCTTGGCCAGTAACCTTGGTGTACCATTTGTCAATTTCCAGACGCTCCAAGAAGGCTTTCAGAAGACCCTTAATGAAGTTACAGAAGAAGGTTCCTACAAAGAGAATCAATCCAGCTGCAATCAAATTAGGAATAAAGGCAAAGAATTTTTGGAACATGCTCGAAATCGGGTCAACAGTACTGCTGATATTCAAGCCCGAAAGGATAGAAGGCAGGAAGAAGAGAATGACCAAGAAATAAACCAGTTGACCGAGGTTTTTAATGATGGCCTGTCCATTATCTTCCGGCTTGAGGACACCCCATTTTTGCAATTTTTGAGCAAATTGAATCTTGTTCAAACCAGCCAGGGTTAATTTACGCAGGAGACCTGCAAGGACAAAGGCAATGATCAAGAGAACGATCATGCGGACAACTCCTGGCAAGGCCGAAACCAAGGGCAGGAAGAGTGTATCGAAAATATTAGACATATAGATACTCCTTAAAAATATATTTCTATTTTAGTCTAACATTTTTATAGGTAGGGTGCAAAGAAAACGCTTTACAGTCTGCTTTTTGTGGGATAAAAGGTAGTATAGGAGGCGTTAGCTTGTTGCTATGGCTTGAAAAAGCCGGGCTTTCAAGGTAAAATAAAGTGTTAGAAAGTTGAGAGATAGGAATTGTAAGATGAAACAAATTGATAGTGTCAAAAATAAAAAGGTCCTGGTTCTGGGACTGGCTAAGTCAGGCGAGTCGGCAGCTCGCTTGCTCCACCAGCTCGGTGCCATTGTTACAGTCAATGACGGCAAGCCGTTTGAGGATAATCCCACAGCTCAATCTCTCCTGGAAGAGGGGATTCGTGTCATCTGTGGCAGCCACCCCCTAGAATTATTGGATGAAGAATTTGCCCTCATGGTGAAAAATCCAGGTATTCATTATCAAAATCCTATGGTAGAGAAGGCCTTGAAAAAAGGGATTCCAGTTTGGACAGAGGTGGAGCTGGCCTATTTGATTTCAGAAGCGCCGATAGTGGGTATCACAGGTTCAAATGGCAAGACTACGACTACGACCATGATTGCGGAAGTTCTCAATGCTGGCGATACATCTGCTAAACTGTGTGGGAATATCGGTTATCCAGCCTCATCAGTGGCTCAAACAGCGACAGAAGAGGACACCTTGGTCATGGAATTGTCTTCCTTCCAGCTTATGGGGACGGAGTCCTTCCGACCACACATTGCTGTGATTACCAACTTGATTGCCAGCCATATTGATTACCATGGGACCTTTGATGCCTATGTTGCTGCAAAATGGATGATTCAGCGTCAGATGACGGCTGACGATTTTATTGTGCTGAATTTTAATCAGCAGGAAGCCAAGGATTTGGCTGCTCAGACTTTAGCGACCGTGGTGCCTTTTTCTACGCTAGAGGTGGTAGATGGGGCTTATTTGGCAGAAGGCAAGCTGTATTTCAAGGGTGAATATATCATGGATGCTGATCAGATTGGTGTTCCCGGCTCGCACAATGTTGAAAATGCCCTGGCGACGATTGCGGTTGCCAAGTTACTGGGTGTGGCGAATCAGTCTATCCAGGAAAGTTTGGCTGCCTTTGGTGGTGTCAAACATCGCTTGCAATTTGTAGGAACGATCAACGATATTTCCTTCTACAATGACAGTAAATCTACTAATATATTAGCTACCCAAAAAGCTCTATCAGGTTTTGACAATAGCAAGGTCATTTTGATTGCCGGTGGTTTGGATCGTGGCAATGAATTTGATGACTTGGTGCCAGATTTAGTTGGATTGAAACAGATAGTGATTCTCGGTCAATCTGCTGAGAGAGTCCAGCGGGCTGCAGACAAAGCGGGAGTGGATACCATTTCAGCGACAGATATTGCTGATGCCACTCGCAAGGCCTTTGAATTGGCTCAAGCAGGAGACGTCGTTCTCCTTAGTCCTGCCAATGCAAGCTGGGATATGTATGCCAATTTTGAAGTTCGAGGGGATGTTTTCCTCGACACCTTTGAGGAGTTGAAAAACAAATGAAAAAAATCGTATTTACGGGTGGGGGAACAGTCGGTCATGTGACTCTCAACCTCCTCCTAATCCCGCGTTTTTTGGAAGAAGGCTGGGAAGTTCACTATATTGGAGATGAAAAAGGGATTGAGCATGAACAGATTAGCCAGTCTGGTCTGGACGTGACCTTCCATTCCATTGCCACAGGTAAACTGCGCCGTTACTTTAGCTGGCAGAATATGCTGGACGTCTTTAAGGTTGCCTGGGGGATTGTCCAATCCTTAGTGATTATTGGCAAAATCCGTCCTCAAGCCCTCTTTTCAAAAGGTGGTTTTGTATCCGTTCCGCCTGTCATTGCTGCCAAGGCTCTCGGCGTGCCAGTTTACATTCACGAATCAGATTTGTCTATGGGACTGGCCAATCGCATTGCCTATAAATTCGCTACAACCATGTATAGCACTTTTGAGCAACCACTGTCACTGACAAAGGTTAAACATGTGGGGGCAGTGACCAAGGTAGGTCAGACCAAGAAGAAAGTCACCCCTATTCAACTGCCGGAAATTCTGAAACAGTTTGATAAAGAGCTGCCAACGTTACTTTTTGTTGGTGGTTCGGGTGGTGCCAAGGTTTTTAATGACCTGATTAGTCAGCATAAATCGGCCTTGACCGAGCGATTTAACATTATCAATCTGACTGGAGATAGCAGTCTCAACAGTCTGGAACAGCACCTCTATCGTGTGGACTATGTGACGGAGCTCTATCAGCCCTTGATGGATTTGGCGGATGTGGTAGTGACCCGTGGTGGCTCCAATACCCTCTTTGAGTTGATTGCCATGAAAAAGCTGCATCTGATTGTCCCGCTTGGATTAAAGGCCAGTCGAGGAGACCAGATTGAGAATGCCAATTATGCGGTCAATAAGGGCTATTCACGAAAATTGGATGAAGAATTTTTGACGCTGGAGTCACTTTTTGATGAAGTGGGTTATTTGTTGACCAATAAAGACCAATTTGTCACACAAATGGAAAACTCCAATGAAATCCAGTCGGTAGATAGTTTCTATGCTATTTTGATGTCAGATATTGAGGGTGGAGGTGCCAATGGGCCACAAAGATGAACAACTGATTTCTGATGAAAACGAAAAACTTGTAGAGGTCCAAGAGATGGAGGAAACTGAAGACCAGGAGGTAGAATCTGAGTCCTTTTCAGAAGAGCAAAGTGATATAGAGCGAGCTGATGAACATTCGCATGTAGAAGGCGATGAGGAAAGTTCTTCTGAGGATGAAGAGACCGATGCTGAACCTATAGCATTGGAAGACTTGGATCCAGATGAAGCCAGCGAATTTTTCAGGAACTGGAAGGAAAAGTTCAAAGAGCACCAACAAATCCAGGAAGAGGAAATCAAGCAGGCAGAAGACCAGACAGAGACTGAAGTAACACCTGTTTCAAAAAGGTCTTTCTTTCCATTTGGACGAAAAAAAGCAGGAGAAAAGAGTAAGAAAACAGAAGCTAGAATTCCTAAGGATGCCCTCCTTAAATCTATTCCGCTTTATTTAGCTGGGCTCCTCATCATTCTCTCTTCTGCCTATCTGATTAGCCCTTTTGGTAAATTGAAAGATATTCAGGTAAAAGGAAATGAGCATATTTCGGAAGAATTGGTAAAAGAGTACAGTAATATCCATGAAAAGGACTATGTCCTATCTGTCCTTCTCAACCGAAAATCCTACACCAAGAATATCGTCAACAGAAGTAATCTAATCAAGGACGTATCTGTTCAATTCCAGCTGCCTAATCGCTTTTTGCTAGAATTAGAAGAATATAAAGAGCTTGGTTTTATCACAGAGAATAATCAATTTTACTCCATCTTATCTAGTGGCGAGGTTTCAGAGGTTCCTACTGAGGAAGAAAATATGCCTCTGAATGCAACAATGGTTCACACAACTGACAGGGAATTGTTGAAAAAAATGGCTTTACAGCTAGCTGAAATTGATGAGAATATTCGCGCCAATATCCTGACTATCGATTTGACACCTACTAAAGCAACCAAGGATTTGTTGACCTTGACCATGGCTGATGGCAACGTCGTCCTGGTGCCAGTTTCAGAGCTAGATATCAAGCTTCCCTACTATCCAAAAATTGCTCGCCAGCTCATTTTGCCGAGTATGATAGATATGGAAGTTGGAGTTTACAGTTATGCTTTATAAAGCAAGGAAATGAGAAAAAATCTTTTAGAAATAAGCATGAAAAATAGCCATTTTAGAATGTTATATGGTATAATTAAGGATGAATAATTCTATTTATCTAAAAAATGGATGCTTTTTTAAAATGAGATGAAAGTAAGAGAGGACTGACAGAATGGCTAGAAACGGCTTTTTCACGGGATTAGATATTGGTACAAGCTCCGTTAAAGTCTTGGTTGCGGAATATATTGATAATGAAATGAACGTTATTGGAGTAAGTAACGTTAAGAGTGCTGGGGTCAAGGACGGGATTATCGTTAACATTGATGTTGCAGCCGCAGCAATTAAAAAGGCCTTAGAACAGGCTGAAGAAAAATCTGGGATTCGCATCGATAAGGTAAACGTCGGTTTGCCAGCAAACCTTTTGCAAATCGAGCCTACTCAAGGGATGATTCCAGTCACAACAGATTCCCAAGAAATTACAGACTTGGACGTTGAAAATGTTGTTAAATCAGCCTTGACCAAGAGCATCACACCAGAGAGAGAAGTGATTTCTTTTATTCCAGAGGAATTTGTGGTGGATGGCTTCCAGGGAATCAAAGATCCCCGTGGAATGATGGGAATCCGTCTAGAGATGCGGGGTATGCTCTACACAGGTCCAAGAACTATTTTGCACAATCTACGTAAAACCGTTGAGAGAGCTGGAATCCAAGTTGAACATGTTGTGATTTCTCCTCTGGCCCTAACAAGGTCCGTTCTCAATGAAGGTGAACGTGAATTTGGTGCTACGGTGATTGACCTCGGTGGTGGTCAGACAACTGTTGCAGTTATGCGTGGCCAAGAGCTCCAATACACGAATATCTACCAAGAAGGTGGCGACTACATCACCAAGGATATCTCTAAAGTCCTTACTACATCTCAAAGTATTGCTGAAAATCTTAAATACAACTACGGTATCGCTTATCCAGCAGATGCAACTGAAAAAGAAACATTCACTGTTGAAGTGATTGGAGAAAGCAAGCCTGTTGAAGTAACAGAATTGTACTTGTCAGAAGTGATTGCTGCTCGTCTTCGCCAGATTTTCAATAAAATCAAACAAGATTTGGAAAGAACACGAGCATTGGAATTACCAGGCGGGATCGTTCTTGTCGGTGGTGGAGCAATTCTTCCAGGTGTTGAAGAATTAGCAGAAGAAGTTTTTGGTGTAACGACAAAAATCTTCGTACCAAATCAAATTGGTATCCGTAATCCATCCTTCGCACATGTGATTAGCCTAGTTGAGTATGTCGGTCACCTGAGTGAAGTGGAAAAAATTGCACAATATGCTGTAAACGGTGAGGCTCAGCTACGTATCAAACCAGTTGATATTCAACCAACAAGTCGAGTTCAAGTTCAACAGCCTGTAAGAGATTTTGAAGATGAAATCGCTGATGAACCGGTATATGATACGACCGTAAAACCATACGGACAAGAAGAATATGGTCAAAACGAGGAACCAAAAGTTAAGTTGACCGATCGTATCCGTGGTCTCTTTGGAAGTATGTTTGAATAATGAATGAAGGAAAAGGTAAATAATCTATGACAATTTCATTTGAAACGGCAAATACTGGTGCTGTAATTAAAGTTATTGGTGTCGGCGGTGGCGGCGGAAATGCTATCAACCGCATGATTGAAGAAGGTGTAGCTGGCGTAGAATTTATTGCGGCTAACACAGATGTTCAAGCTTTGAGCAGTTCAAAAGCTGAAACAGTCATCCAATTGGGACCTAAGTTAACTCGTGGTCTTGGTGCTGGAGGTCAACCTGAAGTTGGTCGTAAGGCTGCTGAGGAAAGCGAAGAAACTCTGAAAGAAGTTCTTTCAGGTGCAGATATGGTCTTTATTACAGCTGGTATGGGTGGAGGCTCTGGTACAGGTGCTGCACCAGTTATCGCCCGTATCGCCAAAGAGTTGGGTGCCCTTACTGTAGCAGTTGTAACTCGCCCATTTGGTTTCGAAGGAAACAAGCGTGGTAACTTTGCTATCGAAGGTATTGATGGTCTGCGTGAGCAAGTAGATACTCTCTTGATTATTTCAAACAACAACCTCCTTGAGATTGTTGATAAGAAAACTCCGCTTTTGGAAGCCTTGAGTGAAGCAGACAATGTCCTTCGTCAAGGTGTTCAAGGGATCACAGACCTCATCACTAACCCAGGTTTGATCAACTTGGACTTTGCGGATGTGAAGACTGTGATGGAAAATAAAGGCAACGCCCTTATGGGTATTGGTATCGGTACTGGTGAGGACCGTGTCATTGAGGCGGCTCGCAAGGCGATTTATTCACCATTATTGGAAACAACTATCGATGGTGCTGACGATGTCATTGTCAATGTGACCGGTGGTTACGATATGACCTTGACAGAAGCAGAAGAAGCTTCAGAAATCGTTCATCAGGCAGCCGGTCAAGGTGTAAACATTTGGTTGGGTACATCAATCGATGAATCGATGAAAGATGAAATCCGCGTAACCGTTGTTGCGACAGGTGTTCGTCAGGATGGACCTTCTGCTAAAACATCGCCATCAGGTACAACCAAACATCACCGTCCTGAGGTCGTTTCTGCAGCCCGTTCTGCGGCTCGCTTTGACTACACCTCAACACCGGCACCAACTCCTTCTTCTGTTCAACAAGCAGAAGTTCCAAAAGCTTCAGCATTTGGTGAATGGGATTTACGTCGCGAGAATTTGTTGAAATCTTCTGAGCTTGAAGCACGTCCTAGTATTTCGGTTGAGAAATTTACAGTCGAAGAAGATGAAGATGAGTTAGACACTCCACCATTCTTCAGAAATCGCTAGTATGACCATAAAAGAAAACGTTGCAAGGGTGGGCCAAGCAGTTGAACAAGCCTGTTTGGAAGCTGGTCGCCCATTAGAATCGGTAAAGGTAATAGCTGTCACAAAGTATGTTGACAGCTCTATTACTAGAGAATTGATTGAAGCTGGTGTGACAGATATTGGGGAAAATCGGGTGGACAAGTTTCTCGATAAGTACCATGCCCTGAAAGACCAGGCAGTAAGCTGGCATCTGATTGGAACCCTGCAAAGAAGAAAAGTCAAGGATGTTATCAATTTTGTTGATTACTTCCATGCCTTAGACTCTCTTAAGTTAGCAGAGGAAATTCAAAAACGGGCAAAGAAACCAATCAACTGTTTTTTACAGGTCAATGTTTCTAAAGAAGAATCAAAACATGGTTTTTACGAGGAAGGGATTGAACCGGCATTGGTTGAATTGGGTAGGTTAGATAAGGTAAGATTGGTCGGTCTCATGACCATGGCACCTATCAATGCTGATAAAGAACAGCTCAGTCAAATTTTTCATCAAACAAACGCAATCAGAGAAAGATTAGCAAATTTGAATCTCCCTAATATGCCTTTTACGGAATTAAGTATGGGAATGAGTGGAGATTTCAAGGAAGCAATTGAGGCGGGCTCGACTTTTGTTCGCATTGGGACAGCATTTTTTAGTAAGGGAGAGTAAAAGTGGCATTCAGAGATACATTTAAAAATTTTTTCACCTACTTTGAAGTGGATGATAGTGCTGAATTAGAAGATTCAACCGGCCATCAAATGCCCAATGAACAGCCCAAATTGCAAGTTGCTAAGAAAGAAGTTACAAGAGAGCAGGCTTTACCATTGGAAAAAAGAAGAGGAACTGGGAGTCATTCTTCGGAATCCGTTGCCAATATTCAACGGTTGAATGAACGGCAGCAAGAATTGCTCGCAATCAATGGTCCTGAGAGAGAGAAGAAGACAACCATCGACATTAAGTTTCCTAAGCGATACGAAGATGCACCTGAGATTGTGAATCTATTGTTAGAAAATGCAAGTATTTTAATTGATTTCCAATTTATGACAGAGCAGCAAGCTAGGAGATGTTTGGATTATCTGGATGGGGCTCGGTCAGTCTTGGCCGGAAATCTTAAAAAGGTTTCCAATTCTATGTGGCTATTGACCCCGGTTAATGTTCGGGTAAATATTGATGAGTTGAGAAATGTGAACTCTGGCCAACATTTGGACGGGCAGTTCGATTTCGATATGAAGCGGTAAGACATCATGTGGTTACTAGTACAAATCCTGCTAAAGGCTATTGATGTCTATGCAAGCATTTTATTGATTTATGCACTCATGACTTGGTTTCCAGCTCTTGTCCAATCTAGGATTGGTCAACCAATTAGATGGCTTGTTGAGCCCATTTTGATACCGTTCAGAAGATTGAACCTACAATTTGGTGGATTCGATTTCACTATCTTGGTGGCCTATCTGTCTCTTCAAATCTTATCGAGAATTCTAATAGGATTGGTAATTTTATGAAGGATAGGCAAGTCATCCTGCAACACTATCAAAAGTCGGAGCAAGATTTTGTTGAGCGGATTTATGAAATGTGTCAATTTGTAGATAGGACTTCCATCGACAGGTTGACAGATTTTCTTAATCCAAGACAGGTCATGATTATTGAAGCAATTGCCGGGAAGTTTAATCTCTTTGCTCATTCGAGTGGGCATCATCTTCCGACGGAATATAGCAGGCTCATTATTTCAACAAGCGATCAATTGCCAGAGTTTGCTGACTATGAAATTTCGATTTTAGAAGTTGATTTTAACAGAAAGTTTCATCAGCTTAGTCATTCGCAGATTTTAGGAACACTCTTAAATCGTTTGGGTATTCAGCGGAAATTTCTGGGAGATATTTTTATCAATGATCAGGAAATTCTCCTGTTTATTGATGAAAAATTTAGCACCATTCTCTTAATGGATGTTGAAAGGATTGCCAAGGTTCCTGTAAAATGGAAGATGCGGACAGCTGAATCAGTGTGCTTGGAGCACCATATCCAGGTTGACAAGAGGGTCATTCTGGCCTCCAGTTTGCGATTGGATAAATTAGTAGCTGCTGCTTTTCAACTATCTCGTTCAGCAGTTGTGAAGCTAATTGAGTCAAACAAGGTCAAGGTTGACTATGCTGAAATTAGTCAGGTCTCAAAAACTCTTGAAATAGGTCAATTGGTTAGTGTGCGTGGCTTCGGAAGATTCCGATTGGTAGACCTGCTCGGAACATCCAAGCAGGGGAAATTTAAAATAGAAATAGAAGTGACAAAAGTATAGGGGGAAATATGGCCTTAACAACACTTGAATTAAAAGATAAGACCTTTGGGACAAAATTCAGAGGCTATAATGCTGATGAAGTTGATGAGTTTTTGGACATTGTCACCAGAGATTATGAGGAATTGGTTCGTCTGAAGCAAGAGCACGAAGCAGAATTGAAAGCCTTGCGCGAACGCCTCACTTACTTCGATCAGATGAAGGAATCGTTGAGCCAATCTGTCTTGATTGCCCAGGATACAGCTGATCGTGTAAAAGCAGCAGCGGAAGAGCGCGCCTTTAATATTAAGCAACAGGCTGAATATGATGCGCACAATCTTCTCAACGAAGCCAAAGAGAAGGCAAATGAAATACTTCGTTTGGCGACAGACAATGCTAAGAAGGTTGCAGTAGAGACTGAGGAGTTGAAGAACAAGACACGTGTTTTCCATCAACGTCTTCGCTCTACTTTGGAAAGCCAGCTTGCCCTTGTAAATAACGCTGAGTGGGAAGAAATTCTCCAACCAACGGCGTCTTATTTGCAGACAAGTGACGAAGCTTTCCGTGAGGTCCTGGTTAAAGCGATTGATGAAGATGTGGAGTTGGAAGAGTTAAACCTTGATTATACTCGCCAGCTTACAGCTGAAGAAATTGCTGAACTCAATCGCCAGGCAGCTGCTATTGAAGCAGAATTGGAACAATCAGCAGACTAATTACATACTGATGAAGCAAAAACACAACGAATATTGATAGGTTTAGCGAGCAGGTGACGGTGGAAGACTTGTACTCACTCAATAGGAGTTATCATTTTGCGTATTTTTCCTTGAACTCAAGTAGGGGAAAACGTCTGTTCACGTTACGAACGTAGAGGGATAGGGGAAACTCTGTCTAAACTAAGGTGGTACCACGAACTTTCGTCCTTATTGGCGGGAGTTTTTTTGATGCTTATGATACGATTAGAAGAAGTAACGAAAGAAAATTTTGATGCCGTGCTAGATTTAAGTCTGGCAGAGGAAGACAAGCGTAAAGTGGCTCCGGTGGAGTATTCGCTTGCTCAAGCCTGGCTTTATCGAGAGGAAGAGAGGCTCTATCCCCTGGCTGTTCGTCTTGGCAAAAGGATTGTCGGTTTTGTCCTCCTTTCGGTAGATAAGGACAGGCAAACGGTCTTGCTCTGGCGCTTGCTGATTGATAAATCCTATCAAAACAAGGGCTACGGCCAGGAGGTTATTCGACAGGTAATGGTCCTAGCTAGGCAAACATTTTCTTGCCACCAGCTAGTCACTAGCTATGTCATCGGCAATCATAAAATGCGGTACATCTTAGAAAAACTCGGTTTCCAGTCAGCTGGAATGACTGGACATGAAATAAAAATGGTAATTACCCTATAAAAAAGGAGAAATGATGAAATTAAAAGAAACACTCAATCTAGGTCAAACAGCCTTTCCAATGCGTGCAGGCTTACCAACACGTGAACCTGAATGGCAAAAAGCTTGGGACGAGGCAAACTTGTATGCCCGTCGTCAAGAACTCAACGCAGGCAAGCCAGCCTTTCATCTTCATGATGGACCTCCATACGCTAACGGAAATATCCACGTTGGGCATGCCTTGAACAAGATTTCTAAAGATATTATCGTTCGCTCTAAGTCAATGTCAGGCTTCCGAGCACCTTATGTACCAGGTTGGGATACACATGGTCTTCCGATTGAGCAAGTCTTGGCGAAACAAGGGGTCAAACGCAAGGAAATGGACCTGGTTGAATATCTTGAAATGTGCCGTGACTACGCTCTTAGCCAGGTTGACAAACAACGGGATGACTTTAAACGCTTGGGTGTTTCTGCAGACTGGGAAAATCCATACATCACCTTGACTAAAGACTATGAAGCAGCTCAAATCCGTGTTTTCGGTGCTATGGCAGACAAGGGTTATATTTACCGAGGGGCTAAGCCAGTTTACTGGTCATGGTCATCTGAATCTGCCCTTGCAGAAGCTGAAATCGAATACCATGACATTGACTCAACATCTCTTTACTATGCTAACAAGGTCAAAGATGGCAAGGGACTCTTGGATACAGATAGCTACATCGTTGTCTGGACAACGACTCCATTTACAGTAACGGCATCTCGCGGTTTGACAATGGGAGCAGACATTGACTATGTCTTGGTTCAACCAGCTGGTTCTGAGCGTAAGTATGTCTTGGCAGAAGCCTTGGTTGATAGCTTGGCAGTTAAATTTGGTTGGGAATCCTTCGAAGTGATTTCAAAACACAAGGGTGCTGAATTTGAATATATCGTGACCGAACACCCATGGGATAGAGAAGTGGATGAATTGGTCATCTTGGGTGACCATGTTACCACAGACTCAGGTACTGGAATCGTCCATACGGCTCCAGGATTTGGTGAAGACGACTACAATGTCGGTGTCAAATATGGCTTGGAAGTTGCTGTAACTGTCAACGAACGTGGCTTGATGAATGAATCTGCGGGTCCTGATTTTGAAGGGCAATTCTATGACAAGGTTGTGCCAACTGTCAAAGAAAAATTGGGTGACTTGCTTCTTGCTAGTGAAGTGATCAATCACTCATACCCATTTGACTGGAGAACCAAGAAGCCAATCATCTGGCGTGCAGTGCCACAGTGGTTTGCCTCTGTTTCTAAATTCCGTCAGGAAATCTTGGATCAAATCGAAGCAACAACTTTCAATCCATCTTGGGGTAAAACACGTCTTTACAACATGATCCGTGACCGTGGGGACTGGGTTATCTCTCGTCAACGTGCTTGGGGTGTGCCACTCCCAATCTTCTACGCAGAAGATGGCACAGCCATTATGACAAAGGAAGTAACAGACCATGTAGCATCTCTCTTTGAAGAACATGGGTCAATCATCTGGTGGAAATCAGAAGCTAAAGATCTTCTTCCAGCTGGATTTACTCATCCAGGTTCACCAAATGGCGAATTTACCAAAGAAACAGATATCATGGACGTATGGTTTGACTCTGGTTCATCTTGGAATGGTGTCATGAACGCCCGTGAAAACCTTGCCTACCCAGCAGACCTCTACCTAGAAGGTTCTGACCAATACCGTGGTTGGTTTAACTCATCCTTGATTACCTCTGTAGCCGTAAATGGTCATGCCCCATACAAAGCTATCTTGTCACAGGGCTTTGTATTGGATGGTAAAGGCATGAAGATGTCTAAATCTCTAGGCAATACCATCCTTCCAAGTGATGTTGAGAAACAGTTTGGTGCAGAAATCTTGCGTCTATGGGTGACATCCGTTGATACTTCAAACGATGTCCGTGTGTCTATGGATATTCTTGGACAGGTTTCTGAAACCTACCGTAAAATCCGGAATACCCTTCGTTTCTTGATTGCCAACACTTCTGATTTCAATCCTGCAAGCGATGCGGTAGCCTACGAAGAGCTTCGTTCTGTTGACCAGTATCTCTTGGTGAAATTTAACAAGTTGGTAGCTCAAATCCGTGAAGCCTACGACAACTATGATTTCATGGCTATTTACAAATCTGTAGTAAACTTTGTAACACTTGATTTGTCAGCCTTTTACCTCGATTTTGCCAAAGATGTCGTCTACATTGATGGTGCTAAATCACTTTCTCGTCGCCAGATGCAGACAGTCTTCTATGACATCTTGGTGAAAATTACCAAGCTCCTGACTCCGATTTTGCCACACACGGCAGAAGAGATCTGGTCATACTTGGAACACGAAGTAGAAGAATTTGTACAATTGGCAGAAATGCCAGAGGTGGAAACCTTTGCCAATGAAGCGCAGCTTTTGGCTGAGTGGGAAAATTTTATGGTCTTCCGTACTCAGGCACAAAAAGCCTTGGAAGAAGCACGCAATGCTAAAGTGATTGGTAAATCGCTAGAAGCACATCTGACTGCTTATGTCTCAGCTGAAACCAAGTCCTTCTTGAAGAGCTTGAATGCAGACCTTGCTCAGTTGCTCATCGTTTCAAACTTGACAGTAACCACGGAAGCAGCTCCTGAAAATGCACTTGTGGTGGATGATGTTGCCTTTGCAGTAGAACGTGCAGCAGGTGAAGTGTGTGACCGTTGCCGACGCATTGATACTAGTGTTGCAGAGCGCAGCTATGGAGCAACTATCTGTGACCACTGTGCTAGCGTAGTAGAAGAAAACTTTGCTGAAGCAGTAGCAACTGGATTTGAGGCATAATGATATGACAAAGTCTATCGAAAGATAGGCTTTTTCGTCTAAAAAAAAGAAACCGTTCTGGTTTCTTAGATTTCGCTGACGATTGGGAAGGACATCTCAATCAATTTATCTGTGTGGATTGTGCGGATGGCTGCTTTGTTTATCTTCCGTTCATCAATCTTGCGATGAAGGAAAAAATCACGGATTTTTTCAATTTCTGACTGTTGGACAGAGCGGTATTTATTGCTGATGAGGAGTTCGTAGTGGCGGGGAGCCTGAGTGAAGATAACATCAGTATTTCCCGCAGAATAAGTCTCTACCAAAAATGCATCCGTATTGGCAAGTTGATTTTGAACCAACTGGCTATGGCTATTGGTTGTATTTATAATTTTCATGCAAAACCTCCTCTAACTCTATGGCTTCATTATAGCACTATCAGCAAGATTTGACTAGTCTTTTATAGTGTTTTTTGATCTAAAATCCATTGTTGCACGCCCCATTTATGGCTACCTCGTTTTAATTTTTCAAGGGCTTCTTGGATGGGAAACCAGGCAAGATGATTAAAATCTTCTAGTGGTTGTCCGATTTGATGATAGCTTTTAACCTGGTAGATGTAGGCAGGGTTGTGGAAGTGAGTATCTCGATGGCTGGAATAAAAATATTCATCCGCCTGACCATAATAATGCCCAATTTCAGCTGTAAATCCCAGTTCTTCCATCAATTCTCTTTCCAGGGCAATGAGCTGGTTTTCGCCTTTTTCAATTTCTCCACCCGGTAAAAACCAGGCGCCATTTGGTGCTTGAACCAGGATAATCTTATCATTTTCTTCATTTGGAATAACAGCATAGACTCCCTGGCGTAATTGATAGTCGACTCCTGCTTGTTTTTCTCCAAATACTGCAATCTGTTCCATATTTTCCTCGCTTAATGTTTAAGAGCTTGAATTGTTAACATTATACCATTTTTTCATTATTTTTCCTTATGGAAGATGTTATCAAGTGTAATAATTTCAAGGCTCTATAATGTGCTATACTTAGATTATGGAAAACGATTACAAAAGGAGGGGCTCATGAAGGAAATCTATCCAAATATTTATACTTTTCCCATTGTATTGCCCAATAGTCCATTGAGAGAAATCCATGTTTACGTGATAAAAAGTCCGGAAAGGTCGGTCTTGATTGACACGGGCTACAATCATCCAGAATCTTTTGAAGCTATGTTAGCAGGATTGGCTGAATTAGGATTGGAAATGAAGGATGTTGACCTGGTTTTGACCCATCTCCATGCAGATCACACAGGGCTAGCGACAAGGTTTTATCAGGCTGGCGCTAAAATTTATGCTGGTCGTGTGGATGGGATTTTGATGAATGAGATGGCAACGGGTCCTTATTGGGACAGGATGAATGATTATCGTCAGCTATATGGTATCTCCAGGGATGAGATGGCTGTGGAGGACAACCCTGGTTTCAAGTTTCATCTACCTAGTCAGGTCCCTTTTGATATCCTTGAGATTGGCAAGTATTTCAAGGTTGGAGGCTTTAAATTTGAAATTATAAATCTCCAAGGCCATACACCAGGGCACATCGGTTTATTGGACCGTCAGAAACAGCTCTTAATTGGCGGAGATACGGTTCTGGATCCGATTACTCCTAATATTACCTTTTGGGGATGGGATTATCCCAATATCCTAGGAACCTATCTAGCAACCCTGGATAAATTAAGACGAACACCGCTGCGTTTAATCTTGCCTGGCCATCGTAAGCCTATTGAAAATCATTTGGAGCGGATTGGAGTTTTAGAAACCCATCATTTTGAACGTTTACAGGAAATTTTAGATAGCATTTCGGAGGGTGAAAAGGTCACTGTCAGGGATGTATCGGCACGGATTAGTTGGCGCATTAAGGCTGATAGTTGGGAGGCCTTTCCAAAGGCTCAGAAATGGTTTGCTAGCGGTGAGACCATGGCCCACCTAGATTATTTGGTGCATACGGAACATCTAACTATGACTATAGAAGATGGCGTTGCACAGTTTGTCAAATTGCGTTCCAACATCACTCCTGTTGATTGATTTCTTCATCAGTTATAGGGCGGGCAAGGATGATTGGTTGCAAATAGGCGCTCTTGCGATCATCTCGATGTTCGCGATGATTTAGTTTTTTCTCTTTCAAAAACAGAACCTGTTCGTTTGAAACAGGCTCTGTTTTCTTTTTATAGACGAAACTAGACTGAGTATCCCTTTAGACTTCTTTGACTTTGGCGACGGTTTGCGCCTTAATCTGAATGTCTCCCTTGCTGGACATGACAGCGCGGAGATTTTTCTCCGTTGGATGTTCCAGATAGAAGTCCGTAATAGCATCTTCAATCTGGTCTTGAATGGTTCGGCGGAGCGGACGGGCACCCATTTTTGGATCATAGCCCAGGTCGACCAATTTTTCCTTGACCTTGTCTGTCACATGGAGGCTGATGCCGTTGGCAGACAAGCGCTTGTTGACATCTTCCAGCATGAGGCTGACAATTTCAAGCAGATTATCCTTACTAAGCGGCTGGAATTCGATGATACCGTCGAAACGGTTCATAAATTCTGGGCTGAAGAAGTTACCAAGCTGACCGAGGACTGATTGAGCCCGCCCTTCCATAGCAGCACCGAAACCGACAGAGGCCTCAACCTTGCCAGTACCGGCATTGGAGGTCATGATAATGATAGTATCTTTGAAGGAAACAGTCCGACCTTGCCCGTCTGTCAAGCGACCGTCATCCAGGACCTGCAAGAACATGTGCATGACATCTGGATGGGCCTTTTCTACCTCGTCCAGGAGAATGAGCGAGTAGGGATTGCGGCGCACTTTCTCAGTCAATTGCCCGGCCTCTTCATAGCCGACATAGCCTGGAGGGGCACCGACCAATTTGGCAACGGCGTGTTTTTCCATGTACTCAGACATATCAAAGCGAATCATACTATCAGCTGAGCCGAAGAGCTCGATGGCCAGCTGTTTAGAAAGCTCGGTCTTACCGACACCGGTTGGACCAACGAAAAGGAAGGAACCGATTGGACGGTTGGGCGCACCCAATCCGACGCGATTGCGACGAATGGCCTTGGCAATCTTATCCACGGCATCGTCTTGGCCAATCACATGAGCCTTGAGGTCGCTAGCTAGGTTGATGAGTTGAGATTGTTCTTTCTCCTTCAAATCGCCGACAGGAATATTGGTTTTCTGCTCGATAATGGCCTCAATTTCCTTCTCAGTAATGAGTGGAATGTCCTCTTCACTGATAGTCGCCTGCTGCATTTCCTTGTATTTAGCAATCTGGTCGCGGAAGTAAGCAGCTTTTTCGTAGTCTTCATCACGAGTAGCCTGGGCTTTGCGATTTTCAGCATCGATCAGGCGTTGGTCAATCTCTTTCGGATCAATGAAATTGAGAGTCAGGTTCATCTTGGAACCCGCCTCATCCAAGAGGTCAATGGCCTTGTCAGGCAGGAATCGGTCCTGGATGTAGCGGTTGGAAAGGACAGCTGCAGCTTCAATAGCCTGATCTGAATACTTAACGTGGTGGTAGTCCTGGTACTTAGCCTGGATGCCCTTGAGAATGGTAATGGTCTCTTCGACGCTTGGCTCCTCAACCTTGACAGGTTGCATGCGGCGTTCCAAGGCGGCGTCCTTCTCGATAATACGATATTCATTGAGGGTGGTTGCTCCGACCAGTTGCATTTCGCCACGGGCAAGAGCTGGTTTGAGAATGTTGCCGGCATCCATGTTGCCGTCGCCAGCAGAACCTGCTCCGACAATTTCATGGATTTCGTCGATAAAGAGGATGACTTCCTTACGGTTGCGAATTTCCTCCATTAGTTTTTGCATGCGTTCTTCAAATTGTCCACGGATACCTGTTCCTTGCACTAAGCTAACAACGTCTAGGCGGATAACTTCCTTCTTTTGGAGTTTATGTGGGACATCTCCGTCTACGATTTTCTGGGCCAGACCTTCGACAACGGCCGTTTTACCAACACCGGGCTCACCGATGAGGACGGGGTTGTTCTTGGTCCGGCGGTTGAGAATCTCAATTACGCGAGTGATTTCTTGGTCGCGTCCGATAACCGGGTCAATATCTCCACGGCGAGCAATCTCGGTCACGTTAATACCAAATTCTTCCAAGAGGCCGTTTGGCTGTTGCGGTGCTTGCGGGATACCTCCGCCAGGCTGATTGGAGCGGCCGCCGCCTCGGTTCCCTCCTCCAGACTGGGTCGGAGGTGTCTGGTTGCGGTCACGTCCAGCTGGTGTGTTGTCAGGGTATCCTCCCAAATGATTGAAAAATTCACTGAAGGGATCCATGTTGTTAGGGTTGAAGTCGCCTAGGCCACGGAGAATGGCGTTGTTGGGGTCAGTCTTCATGATTTGGTAGCAGTTGTGGCAGAGGTCGACCTGCTGTTGTTTGCCGTTGAGGTTGGTGTAGAGATGGATGGTTGCGTCATTGATGTTACAGTTTTTGCAGAGCATAATTCTACCTCTTTCTTTGAAAAAATGTGACCTTTGTTCAAATGGTCAATAAAGGTCAAATGTAATTTAATTATAACAAGTTTTAGGAAAAAATCAAGAAATTGCTATTTGCTAGTCTATTTGCAGAAAAATGTGCGGGTGTATGCAACAAAAACGTGTAAAAAAGAGACTTTTCAGTTACTTTGTGGTAAAATATACCTATACTAAGAAGAGGAGAAAGATTATGGAATCACACTTAGTGAGAATCATCAATCGTCTGGAAGCGATGGCGGGTGATGGTGGTACCCTCAAGCGTAATTTTGAGCGTGAAGGTGTTGTCGTTGCTGAAGTTGCCTACAGCTACGATGAAGAAAATGGTTCAGTATATACCTTGCGTGATGTTGCTGCTCGTGAAACCTATACGTTTGACAGCATCGACTTGATTGCAATGGAAATCTACGAATTGTTGTACTAATAAGTAGTAGAATGCACCTTCGGGTGCTTTTTAGTTTAAATGATGAATATTTTAGACAGGGATGTTGCATATTTATTCAAGACGTGGTATAGTAGTGAGTATATGAAAAAATGGAGTAGTGGATGAAATGAATTTTTCTTTTTTGAATGATTATATTGCTTATTTTAATTATGGGGCCTTGGTAACTCTCATCATTGCCAGTTTTGTCGTCCTTTTCGGGAGCATCATCGGTGTCTTGTTAGCCTTTGCCCAGCGGAGCAAGTATAAAATTTTGGCCTGGTTTGCCAATATCTATGTATGGATTTTCCGTGGTACGCCAATGGTGGTGCAGATTATGATTGGTTTTACCATGACCCACATTGCAGCACCGACCTTCCAGTTGGGGATTTTGTCTGTTGACTTGACCCGTCTTTTGCCAGGTATTATTATCCTATCTATGAACTCAGGTGCCTATGTGTCAGAGGTGGTCCGGGCAGGTATCAACGCGGTTCCTAAAGGGCAGCTGGAGGCGGCCTATTCTCTAGGGATTAGACCAAAACAGGCCATGCGTTATGTCATCATGCCACAGGCCATTAAGAATATCCTTCCAGCCTTGGGAAATGAATTTGTGACCATTGTCAAAGATAGCTCACTCCTGTCTACGATTGGGGTTATGGAGCTTTGGAATGGGGCAACGACGGTTTCGTCTACGACTTATATTCCTTTGGAGCCACTGATTTTTGCAGCATTTTATTACTTGATTTTGACCAGCTTGCTGACGCTTGTCATCCAGCATTTTGAGAAGAAAATGAACAAGGGAGGCCATTAAGATGGCGGAAACAATTATTTCAATTAGAGATTTACACAAGTATTTCGGGGAAAATGAAGTTCTGAAAGGAATTGACTTGGATGTGGAGCAGGGAGAGGTAGTGGTTATTATCGGACCGTCAGGATCTGGGAAATCGACTTTCTTGCGGACCATGAACCTACTTGAGGTACCAACCAAGGGGACGGTGACCTTTGAGGGCGTGGATATTACGGATAAGTCCAACGATATTTTCAAGATGCGAGAGAAGATGGGCATGGTCTTCCAGCAGTTTAATCTATTTCCCAATATGACTGTTCTGGAAAATATCACCCTTTCGCCCATTAAGACCAAGGGGATTGCCAAGGCAGAGGCTGAGAAAAAAGCCTTGGAATTGTTAGAAAAGGTTGGTTTGCCAGACAAGGCCCAGGCCTATCCACAAAGTCTCTCAGGTGGTCAGCAACAGCGGATTGCCATTGCGCGTGGTCTGGCTATGGACCCAGATGTGCTCCTCTTTGATGAGCCGACATCTGCCCTTGACCCTGAAATGGTTGGAGAGGTATTGGCGGTTATGAAGGATTTAGCCAAAGCTGGGATGACCATGGTTATCGTGACCCATGAAATGGGCTTTGCCAAGGAGGTCGCAGACCGAGTTATCTTCATGGATGGGGGCTATATCGTTGAGATGGGCAGTCCTGAAGCAGTCTTTGACCAGACCAAGGAAGAGCGAACCAAGGACTTTTTATCTAAGGTACTATAGACCAGTAACTCCGGCATTGTTCGGGGTTTTTCTTATTTTTTTGAAAAATAGCAGAGCAGGTTGGGAAATTGTCCCTGTTTTTTGTATAATGAAAGAAAACAATAAGGAGTTGGCATGACAATTATTGATGGTAAAGCCCTGGCGGCGAAATTGCAGACGGCCCTGGCAGACAAGGTTGCAGAAATGAAAGAAAAGACAGGCTTGGTTCCAGGTCTTGTGGTCATTTTGGTTGGTGAAGATCCTGCCAGCCAGGTCTATGTACGAAACAAGGAACGTTCGGCTTTGGCTGCTGGTTTTAAGAGTGACGTTGTTCGCCTTCCAGAGTCTATCTCAGAGAATGAATTATTGGACCTGATTGACAAGTACAATCAAGATGAGAATTGGCACGGTATCCTGGTCCAACTGCCTCTACCTGTTCATATTGATGAAGAAAAGGTGCTCTTGGCTATTGATCCTGACAAGGATGTGGATGGGTTCCATCCGACCAATATGGGGAAACTCTGGTCTGGTCATGCAGTCATGATTCCTTCAACTCCTGCTGGAATTATGGAGATGTTTAAGGAATACCAGATTGACTTGGAAGGTAAATCAGCTCTAGTCATTGGCCGTTCAAATATTGTTGGTAAGCCCATGGCCCAGCTCCTCTTGGATGCCAATGCGACTGTGACCATTGCCCATTCTCGGACCAAAAACTTGCCAGACTTGGCTCGTCAGGCGGATATTTTGGTGGTAGCTATCGGCCGTGGACATTTTGTCACCAAGGAATTTGTCAAACCAGGTGCAGTTGTCATTGATGTGGGGATGAACCGTGATGAAAATGGCAAGCTGATTGGCGATGTCAAGTATGATGAAGTTGCCGAACTTGCTAGTCACATCACCCCTGTTCCAGGTGGTGTCGGTCCGATGACCATTACCATGCTGATGGAGCAGACTTTCGAGGCTTTTAAGCGGTCATTATAGAAGATGGAAGGGCAGGTTATTCTGCTCTTTTATTACTGGTTAATATACATTTTTATAAATTCAGCCTTTGGACTGATTATAATTTATATGTAAAGGTTTACAATAAGGGTGTTCCTAGTAATGGGAACACCCTTTTACCCCAGGATTCAAGAATGCTTACAGTGGTTTTCTTGAATTTTCCTAATCTCCTTTAGGTGTCGACTGAGGTCGGCGCCTTTTCTGTCACAAAAAAGGGAGCGGGAAAGAACTCGACTAATGAAAAGAGAGTTCGTCAACAAGTCCTTATTTCCAGTTGTTGAGCTGAAACAGTCTATCCCCAGACTGTTTCACTCCCACCCCCGCACACCTCAAAAGGTTCAGTGAACCTTTTGAGGTTGGAACTAGAGCGAACTTTGTTCGCAACAGTCGTAATGGTCAGATTCGGAGCGTTAAACGCGAACGAAACTGCCAATCAACCCCTGCGTCAATATGTTTTTGCTAATCAAATAGCCATAGGTTGGACTTTATGCCCAACCTTAACATCTTATGGATTTGGAACAGAGAAACTGTCAGCATGTGCCAGGTCTCCGTAGGTATAACCACGGTCAAACCAGCGTTTGCGCTGTTCGGATGTACCGTGAGTGAAACTGTCTGGGACAGTCCGGCCGTAGGCTTCTTTTTGCAGGGTATCGTCACCTACTGCATGGGCTGCCTGCATGGCCTCGTCGATGTCACCAGCATCTAGCATGCCTTGGCCATCGACAAATTTGGCCCAAGCACCAGCATAGTAGTCTGCCTGCAGTTCCAGACGAACATTGAGGGCGTTTCCTTCCTTGTCAGACAGACGGGCGCGCTCCTTATGGTAGGCACCGAGGACCTCTAGCTCGTTTTGAACATGGTGACCAACTTCGTGGGCAATGACGTAGGCCATGGCAAAGTCACCTTTAGCCTTGTAGCGGTTACCTAATTCTTGATAGAAAGAGGTATCGATATAAATTTTTCGGTCAGCAGAACAGTAGAAGGGACCCGCTTGGGCTGATCCCATTCCACATCCTGTGCTGGTTTGGTCAGTGTAGAAGACCAGAGTTGGAGCCTTGTAGGTCATGCCATTTTTGTCAAATTCCTGGGTCCAGAAATCTTCTGTAGAGGCTAGGACCTTACTCATAAAGACAGCATCCTCATCGGAGACCTCAGTCCCTGCAGTTGATACCTGAGCGGATTGATAGGGATTGACTCCAGATGAACCGCCCAATAGACCTCTTAGTCCTGAACTACCACCAAAGAGTATGAGGACCAGGAAGAGGATGATTTTTCCCTTCCAGCCTAGTCGTGAAAAGAGTAGCCCCAAGAGCATGCCACCACCGGAAGAGCCACTTCGACTGGTTCCTCCAGGAAAGAAGGAGCCACCGTTGGATTGACCACGTCTGTCCTCTATATTTTTACTTTGTCGTTGATTGTCTAACTTCATATAAAACTCCTAAGTTTGTTCAAGTATATTATATAGTAAAATTTCTAAAAAGGCACAAGAAAGCAATTACAAATTTATTCTCTAATTCTGAATAATCTTGCGATTTTTGGTATAATGAAAGAGATATAGACAGAAGGAGCTGACATGGTTGACTATTTGTCGGTTAGTCATTTAACCAAGTATTTAAAATTAAAATTTGACCGTGATCCCTATCTAGAAAAAGTTTATTTGACAGGGCAGGTATCCAATTTCCGCAAGCGTCCGACCCACCAGTATTTTTCCCTCAAGGATGACAAGGCAGTTATCCAGGCGACCATGTGGGCAGGTATTTACAAAAATCTGGGCTTTGAGCTGGAAGAAGGTATGAAAATCAATGCGATTGGTCGGGTCCAGCTCTATGAGCCAAGTGGATCCTATTCGATCGTCATTGAAAAAGCTGAGCCAGACGGCATCGGAGCCTTGGCAATCAAGTTTGAGCAACTCAAGCAGTCCTTGACTGCAGAAGGCTTGTTCAAGCAGGAATTTAAGCAGCAAGTGCCTCGCTTTACCCAGAAAATTGGTGTCATTACCAGTCCAAGCGGCGCGGTCATTCAGGACATTATCACGACAGTCAGTCGGCGTTTTCCTGGTGTGGAAATTGTTCTCTACCCGACCAAAGTGCAGGGTGAGGGAGCGGCTCAGGAAGTAGCTGCCAATATCCAGAAAGCAAATAGCAGGGAGGATTTGGATGTCTTAATTGTCGGTCGTGGTGGTGGGTCTATTGAGGACCTTTGGGCATTCAACGAGGAAATGGTGGTTCGAGCCATTTTTGAATCGCGAATTCCGATTATTTCTAGTGTGGGCCATGAGACGGACACGACCTTGGCGGATTTTGTGGCAGACAGACGGGCAGCGACCCCGACGGCAGCAGCAGAATTGGCGACACCGGTGACCAAGGCGGACCTCTTAGGCTATTTGAACCAGCAGGAAAACCGTGCCTACCAGGCTATGACCAATCGGATTAAGTTTCGGCAAAGCCAGCTGGACAAAATCAGTCAGTCGGTTATTTTCAGGCAGCCAGAACGGCTGTATGATGGCTATGTGCAAAAATTAGACCGGTTGACCAGCCAGCTACAGACTAGGATGAAAGAGATTTTCGGGGATAACAAGCAGGCCAGTGTCCTGCTCCAGCAACGCCTACAGGGCTTGCAATTGCTCCAGAAAGTCAGCCGTTATCAGGAGCAGGTCAGCCAGTTGCAACGCTTGCTCAAGAGCAATATGGCCAACATTTATGACAATAAAATGGCCAAGGCTGACAAGCTGATAGAGGCCATGACCATGCTGGATACCAGCCGCATCGTGGCGCGCGGTTATGCCATTCTGGAGCAGGCTGGTCGGGTCATTGATAGCGTAGAAAAGATTGAAAAAGATGAGCAGTTGACCATTGTCATGAAGGATGGTCGTGTGGATGTGGAGGTAAAGGATGTCCAAAAAAATGAAAACATTTGAAGAAAATTTAGCAGAACTTGAGGGAATTGTGACCCGCTTGGAGCAGGGAGATGTAGCCTTAGAAGAGGCTCTGGCTGAGTTCCAAAAGGGTATGGTCCTGTCCAAGGACTTGCAGAAAACCTTGGCTGATGCAGAAAAGACTCTGGTTAAGGTCATGCAGGCAGATGGTAGTGAAAGTGAGATGGTTTAGGTATGGATAAATTTAATCTCATAGGCTCAACCATTGAAAACTACTACAGAAATACCCACACCTGTGTTTCGGAAGAGTTGATTGAGTCAATTCTCTACTCAATAGAAGCAGGAGGGAAACGCCTTCGTCCCCTCATCCTGCTGGAGGTTTTGGAGGGATTTGGCAAGACAGTGACAGAAGCCCACTATCAAATTGCTGCTGCTTTGGAAATGATTCACACGGGAAGTCTTATCCATGATGATTTACCTGCCATGGACAACGATGATTACCGTCGAGGTCGGTTGACAAACCACAAACAGTTTGACGAAGCTACAGCTATTTTGGCGGGGGATAGCCTTTTTCTGGATGCCTTTGATTTGGTAGCCCGTGCCGACTTACCATCACCCATTATTGTTCAGTTAGTTCAGTTCCTAGCCACTTCCTCAGGCACATTTGGTATGGTTGGGGGACAGATGTTGGATATGAAAGGGGAGGGGCAGATGCCGGAGGCTACGGAACTCTTCAAGATTCATGAGAATAAAACTGGTCGTCTCCTGACTTATCCTTTCTATGCAGCTGGTATTATCGCAGAGCAGTCAGAATATGTCCAAGGGAGATTGTGGCAATTGGGCTCGCTGATTGGGTATGCATTTCAGATTCGGGATGATATTTTGGATGTGACAGCAAGTTTTGAAGAATTAGGGAAAACGCCTAATAAGGATCTTGTGGCTGAGAAAGCAACTTTTCCAGCTTTGTTGGGCTTAGATGAATCTAAGAGTCTTCTTGAGGAAGCCTTGGATAAGTCTATAAAAATTCTTGAGGAATTGACTCAGGATTATGATTTCAAGTCTGACAATATCATTAAGATTTTAGAAAGTTTACGAATCAATGAGTAAAGAACGAGTAGATGTGCTAGCCTACAAGCAGGGGCTTTTTGAGACTAGGGAGCAGGCCAAGCGAGGCGTCATGGCGGGCCTGGTGGTCAATGTCATCAATGGCGAGCGCTATGACAAGCCGGGCGAGAAAATCGATGAAGGGACCGAGCTTAAGCTCAAGGGTGAGAAATTAAAATATGTCAGCCGTGGTGGCCTCAAATTAGAGAAGGCCTTGCAGGTCTTTGGAATTTCTGTTGAAGGGCAGACGACCATTGATATTGGTGCTTCCACAGGCGGCTTTACGGATGTCATGCTCCAGTCTGGCGCCAAGCTGGTTTACGCCGTGGACGTTGGGACCAATCAATTGGCTTGGAAACTTCGGCAAGATGAGCGTGTAATTTCCATGGAGCAGTACAATTTCCGCTATGCTGAACTGGTTGATTTTGACCAGGGACAGCCAAGTTTTGCCTCTATTGATGTCAGCTTTATTTCGCTCAGTCTGATCTTGCCAGCCCTGCATAATATTTTGGCAGACGGCGGTCAGGTCGTAGCCCTGGTCAAGCCTCAGTTTGAAGCGGGACGGGAGCAGATTGGTAAAAATGGTATCGTTAAAGACAAGCAGGTTCATGTCAAAGTTTTGCAGGACGTGACCAAGATGGCAGTGGAGACTGGCTTTACCGTTAAGGCGCTCAGCTTTTCTCCGGTTCAGGGCGGTCAGGGCAATATTGAATTTTTGGCTCATTTGGAAAAATCTGACCAGCCAGAAAATATGGTTGTGGGTCAGATTGGTAACTTGGTTGAGCAAGCACACGAGGAATTTAAGAAAGATGAATAAACGAGAACGCTTAGAAGTAATAAAAGATTTGGTGGTCCGCTATCCGATCGATACCCAGGAAGAGATTGTGGAACGCTTGGAGGCTATGGGGGTCCATGCAACCCAGGCGACGGTTTCCCGGGATATCAAGGAGTTGGGTATCATCAAGGTGCCAGCAGCTGACAAGGGCTATATTTACGGTCTGCCTAAGGTGGGCCTGGCAAAGGTCCGCTCGAAAAATATCCTTGATTTTTCACATTCGGGTAACATGGTCAATATCAAACTGGTGCCTGGAAGTGCCATTGTTGTCAAACGTCAGATTGTGGAACAATTTGAGGACCAGCTGTTCACCATCATTGCGGACGACGATAGTATCTTTTTAATCTTGAAGGACCAGGAAAAACTGCTTCAGTTGGAGCGCATGGTTAAAGGGTGGTAAGGGATGTTACTAGAAGTTTCGATTAAGAATTTTGCCATTATCGAGCAGGTCTCTCTTAACTTTGAAAAGGGTATGACCATTCTCTCTGGTGAGACGGGAGCTGGGAAGTCTATCATTATCGACGCCATGAACCTTATGTTGGGGGCGCGGGCGACTACTGATGTCATCCGCCACGGGGCTGCCAAGGCGGAGATTGAGGGGCTTTTCTCTTTTGAACATAGCAGAGCCTTGGAGCAGATTTTGGAGGAGCAGGGGATTGAAGTGGCTGACGAGCTGATTATCCGTCGGGAAATCCTGCAAAATGGTCGGTCGGTCAGCCGGGTCAACGGTCAAATGGTCAACCTGTCTGTCCTCAAGCAAATTGGTCAGCACTTGGTCGACATTCACGGTCAACATGACCAGGAAGAATTGATGAAGTCCCAGCACCATATTCGTCTGTTGGATAGCTTTGGAGAAGAGGATTTTTGGACCCTCAAGGACAGCTACCAAGCGACTTTTGATGCCTACCGTAGCCTCCGCAAGCGCGTGCTTGAAAAGCAGAAAAACGAGCAGGAACACAAGTCTCGTATCGAGATGTTGGAGTATCAGATTGCGGAGATTGAATCCGCTGACCTCCAGCTTGGTGAGGATGTCCAGCTCAATCAGGAGAGGGATAAGCTACTCAATCATAAGCAGATTGCAGATACGCTGACCAATGCCTACGCCCTCCTGGACAATGAGGATTTCTCCAGCGTCAACAATATCCGCTCAGCCATGGGGGATCTGCAGAGTTTGGAAGAATTCGACCCAGAATACAAGGCCCTATCGATCAGCCTGACCGAGGCCTACTATGTGGTGGAGGATGTGGCCAAGCGTTTGGGTGATGTGGTGGACAATTTGGAGTTTGACGGCAATCGTCTCATGCAGCTGGAAAGTCGCTTAGACCTGCTCAACACCATGACCAAGAAATATGGCGGTTCGGTCGACGATGTCCTCGATTATTTGGCAAAAATCACTGAAGAGTACAATCTTTTGACCGGTAACGACCTGTCTGGTGATGACCTGGAAGTCCAGCTCAAGACCTTGGAGAAAGACTTGGTTAACTTGGCTGGTCAATTGAGTCAGGCCCGCCATGAGTTGGCCCAGATTTTAGAAGAGGTTATTCGCCAGGAATTGCAGGACTTGTATATGGAGAAGGCCAAGTTCCAGGTTCGATTTACTAAGGGTAAATTCAGCAAGGAGGGCCATGAAACGGTTGAATTTTATATTTCTGCCAATCCTGGTGAGGATTTCAAACCCCTGGTCAAGGTGGCCTCAGGAGGGGAATTGTCTCGCCTCATGTTGGCCATTAAATCAGCCTTTGCCCGCAAGGAAGGCAAGACATCCATTGTATTTGACGAGGTGGACACGGGTGTATCTGGTCGCGTAGCCCAGGCCATTGCCCAGAAAATTTACAAAATCGGTCAATACGGTCAGGTCTTGGCGATTTCGCACCTGCCACAGGTGATTGCGATTGCGGATTACCAGTTTTTTATTGAGAAAGTATCGGACGAGCATTCGACCGTTTCTCGTGTGCGTCTCTTAACAACGGATGAGCGGGTGGAAGAGATTGCCAAGATGTTGGCTGGTGACACAGTGACGGAGGCAGCCAGAACGCAGGCCAGAGAATTAGTGATGAAAGGCTGATGAGGGAGTGGTCAAACCTTACTGATTTGACAGGCTGGGACCAGTTTGAGGCTGTTATGAAATGTAGAATACAGCATATAAATCCTTCACAGAAAAACGGAAAACTGCCAAAATATATGTAAAGAATCACTCTATATATAAAGTAGGTGGTTAGCATGAAACAGTATCTAGGTCGGTTTGTAGGTGTTTTATCGGTCTTGAGTTTATTCCTTCCCTTTGCCTTTACTCCCAATCTGAAGACTTTTGAGATTGTCACGATTTCTGGATGGGTCTATTTCAGCGGTAGTCTCTTTGCTATCCTTTGTCTGGCTCTTGTACTTGCCTTCTGTTTTAAATTGGTGCTGTTTTCCAAGACCGTCAATCTGTTACTCTTTGCTGGTGCTGGGCTCATGACACTATATTTTTATAGTTTGCCGCTACAGGCAGTTGGCAGCTCATTTCTGAGTCGATTGGATGAATTTCCTGTTGGCTACTTTCTCTGTGGCGTCTTCTTGGTACTTGAGTTTGGATTCACCTTGAAAGAATTGCTTTCTCAGTAAGTGTGACATATCTTACTTTTTATCAATAATGCTTGAAAGCAGTATAGGGCTAGGTTTTAGAGGTCTAGCCTTTTTTCATTTCTAGCGTTTTATTTTTGAGGTGATTTTTGTTATAATAGTAGACATATTTGTAGAGAATTGTAGGATGAAATATGTCAAGGATTAAAATTGTAACAGATTCAAGCACCACTATCGAGCCACACTTGGTGGAAGAGCTGGGAATTACGGTTGTTCCTCTTTCGGTGATGATTGATGGAGTGGTCTATTCGGATAGCGACCTGACAGAGGGGCAATTTTTGCAACTGATGCGCAATGCTAAGAGCTTGCCGAAGACCAGCCAACCTCCAGTGGGGGTCTTTGCAGAAACCTTTACTGATTTGGCCAAGGACGGTAGTCAAGTGATTGCCATCGTCTTATCTCACGCTCTTTCGGGCACCGTTGAGGCTGCTCGTCAAGGGGCAACCTTGTCCGGCGTTGATGTGACGGTTATTGATTCAAGTTTCACAGACCAGGCTGCAAAATTCCAGGTGGTTGAGGCTGCTCGTCTGGCTCAAGCTGGGGCTAGCAAGGAGGAAATCTTGGCGGCCATCGAGCAGGTGCGAGAAAAAACAGAATTGTATATTGGCGTATCGACGCTTGAAAATCTGGTTAAGGGTGGCCGTATTGGTCGCGTTCAAGGGCTCTTAAGCAGCTTGCTCAATATCCGTGTCATTATGACCATGAAAAATCATCAGCTAGAGCCAATTGTGAAGGGCCGGGGCAACAAGACCTTCAAGAAATGGTTGGATGAGTTTATTTGTCAATTAGCCGATAAAAAGGTGGCTGAAATCGGCATTTCCTATGCAGGCGCAGCAGATTTTGCCCAGCAGATGAAAGAACAGTTACAGCCCTACCTAGACAAGGATATCGCTGTTCTAGAAACCGGCTCTATCATCCAAACCCACACTGGTGAAGATGCCTGGGCAGTCTTAGTACGCTATGAATAATCGAAAAGTTTTTCATGGGCTCTTTTATTTCTTTCTGTGCTTGATATTGGCTGTCTTTCTGTTTGACCGGCTGATTCCAAAGGCTGCATCAAGGGTGACTCCTTCAGAAATCAGTCAGTCAGACGAGCACCCCATCCTACACTATATTGCGATTGGTGATTCATTGACGGAAGGTGTGGGGGATACCACGGGCCAAGGTGGCTTTGTTCCGCTTCTGGCTCAAGATTTGGCCAACCAGCTCTCAGTGGATGTTGTCGATGCCAATTATGGCATTGCAGGCAATACCAGCAACCAAATTTTAAAAAGGATGAAGTCTGATAAGAAATTGCAGGCAGATTTGAAGCGGGCGGATTTGATGACTTTGACGGTTGGTGGAAATGATTTGCGAAAGGTGATTATGAACAATATCACCGATTTAAAAGTATCTTCTTTCAATAAGCCATCCAAGGATTATGCCAAAAGACTGAAAGAGATTATTGACTACGCCCACAAGCAAAATAAGGATTTACCTATTTATGTTGTTGGTATTTACAATCCTTTCTTTTTAAGTTTTCCAGAGATGACCGAAATGCAGACAATCGTGGATAATTGGAATAACGTGACTGCCAAGACGCTTGAAGGGCAGGATAAGGTTTACTTTGTTCCCATCAATGATTTGCTTTACAAGGGATTGGAAGAAGAGGTGGGTGTCAGTTCCACTGATGCAGGGACTAGAAATAATCTACTCTACAACGAAGATAGTTTTCATCCCAATAATACGGGCTATGAAATTATGAAGAAAGCAATCGTGGAGAAAATACATGAAACCCAAAAAGAATGGTAAGATAAAGATTTGGAAATGGTTGTTTTTGGCACTTCTAGCTTGTAATGTTGGTGCCTATATTGTCCTTATCAATCGTGTGCAGGATAAGCGTGAAGACTTGACGGTTTTCGTAAAAAATAATCCTGACGATGTCAAAATAGGGACATTTACGACCACAAGAGAACAGCTGAATCAGACACTTGAAAACTATCTCAAAGAATATCAAACCAAAGATTTTGAATATTCCATTGCCCTGACCAGCCAACAGATTGTCTTTGAGGGCAGTTACAAGTTGTTTGGTGTGGAAATTCCCCTCTATCTCTATTTCCAGCCAAGCAAGATGAAGGATGGAAGTATCATGTTGCAAATAATGGAAGTTTCAGCAGGCAGTCTATCTTTACCCAAAGCAGAGGTTCTAAATTATTTGAAGAAAAATTATAAATTTCCAGACTATGTCCATGTGGATACGGAGGCATCTAGAGTGCAGGTCCAGCTCCAGGAAATGGAGAATAAGCTAGGGATTTATGCCAAAATGAATACGCTTGATTTATATAATGACCAATTTATTGTTGATATTTACAAAACAGAAATAAAATAACACTTTAAGCTTGACCAAAAGCTTAAAATTGGGTAAGATATTAGAGTGAGTAGTCACTCAGAAAACAATTGGAGGATTTAGCAAAATGGCTAATAAACAAGATTTGATCGCAAAAGTTGCAGAAGCAACTTCATTGACTAAAAAAGATTCTGCAGCAGCAGTTGATGCGGTATTCGCAGCAGTAGCTGACTACCTTGCAGCTGGTGAGAAAGTTCAATTGATTGGCTTCGGTAACTTCGAAGTTCGTGAGCGTTCAGCACGTACAGGTCGCAACCCTCAAACAGGTGCAGAAATCAAAATCGCAGCTTCTAAGGTTCCTGCTTTCAAAGCTGGTAAAGCACTCAAAGACGCTGTAAAATAATTCAGCATTAAAAAGCCCGTCATATCAAGCTTTCTAGCTTGTCCGACGGGCTTTTTTCTGTGTTTTGGGGCATTTTTGGGGCATAAAATCAGTATTTCACAACGTCGGCAAACTGTATTCTGGATAAATAAACTAAGTAGCTCTGCTAAGAAAAAACGATAATTTAGTTTATTTTGCAAGCGGAGCGAGCCCTAAGCCAGGACTTTCCGCTGTGATGAAAATGAGAAACGTTGTCGTTTCGGACATTCGGAGTATTTGAGACCTTAGGCTCAAATACTAGGTATGGAATTCCGTAGGTAGCTCAAACAGTCTGGGGGACTGTTTGAGGAGTAAAACTAGAAACAAGAAAGTTTACTACCGTCCGACATCACCTCAGGAAAGTCTGAAAAGAGATTTTGTCTACAAACTCAGGATTTTTCCTTAACTTTTGACTTCTAATTACAAATAAAACAACCACCTGCTTCAGATGGTTGTCTCTTTCTATCTCGAACGTTGTTTACCAGCGTTGCGGTTTTTCTTTTTAGATGCTTTTTCTTCGATGATAGCTGATGCAGCTGGGGTCACATCTTTGACTTTGCCTGGTGCAGCTTTCAAGGGTTTGTTCTTAAATTCTTCCTCTACCTGCTTGCGAATGCGTGGCTTGAGGATGAAGTTGGTGATGGCTTGTTGGATAAGACTAATCAGACCACCGACTACCCAGTAAAGGGTTACACCAGCTGGAGAGCCAAATGAGATCATCACAATCATGAGCGGATTCATCAGTGCCATGGTTTTCATTTGCTTTTTCTGTTCTTCATCCATACCGACCTGCATGAGGAGGGATTGTCCATAGTAGAGTACACCTGCAATAGCTGTTAAAATCAGGCTGGATTTGCCCAGGTCGATACCGAGGAAACTAGCCTCAGCAATACCTGGAGTGTGGCGAGCCGCAAAGTAGATAGCCGAGAAGAAAGGCATCTGAATCAGGAGTGGTAAACAACCCATGCCTCCCAACATACTCACACCGTACTGTTTTTGCGTAGCGAAGTATTCTTGTTGGGCAGCAAGCTGTTCTTCCTGAGAACTTGCATTCTTCATACGTTCCTGGATTGGACCAAGAATTGGCTTGAGGTAGTTCATCTTTTCAGACTGGATAGCTGCCTTATAAGATTGGTAAATACCTAGTGGAAGGATAATCAAGCGGACAATCAGGGTCACGATGATAATGGCCAAACCATAACCCAGGGCCTGGTTCTCAGCAAAGTATTCGATGAGATAAGACATTGGTTGCCCCAGATAGTTCCAGATGAAACCGGTCGGATTACCACTTTTATCTGTCTGCACACAGCCCGACAAGAAGAGCAGAGTTGCCAGTGACAAGCCTGACAATTTGATGAATCGTTTATTTTTCAATTTCAAACTTCCTTTTTTACAATATAGTCTCTATTGTACTTGTTTTGGTCAAAATTCTCAAGTCTTTCACTTACCAGCCTTAAAAATCCTTCTCAAGCCCTAGCCATGACTGACTTTAAAATCTGTCATATCCGGGAAATTGGCCAAATTCACATCCAGATAGTTGACCCTGGCCATACGAGAAGGTCCTTTTCGTATTTCATGGATAAAATGGCTGAGCTTGTCAGCTTGATCCGACTGGGCCAGGATGGTGACTGTTCCATCGTCATTGTTCCAGACACGGCCGTAGACGTCACCGATTTCCAGAGCCAGAGCCTGGACTGACCAACGAAAACCAACTCCCTGGACACGACCAGAGGCAATCATTTTGACCTTTCTCATGAGGTTCTCCTTTTTGACAAGTAACTTACTTTATTATATCATGGACAATAAGAAATAAAAAGGAGCAGCCATGGACATTATCCGCTCAAAGGCCAATAATCTGGTCAAGCAAATCAAGAAATTGCAGCAGAAAAAATACCGGACCTCCTCCTATCTGATAGAGGGCTGGCATCTGCTAGAAGAGGCTGGTGCTGCTGGTGCGACTTTCGAGCATATCTTGGTCTTGGAAGAATACGCAGAGCGGGTTGCTGGTTTGCCCAATGTTAGTCTAGTAACACCTGACATCATGCGGGACCTGGCCGATTCCAAGTCTCCCCAGGGTGTCCTTGCCCAGCTGGCCCTTCCTAGACAAGACTTGCCAACAAGTCTTACCGGCAAATTCCTGGTCTTGGAAGATGTCCAGGACCCAGGCAATGTGGGCACCATGATTCGGACAGCAGACGCGGCTGGTTTTGACGGTATTTTTTTGACGGACAAGTCGGCTGATATTTACAATATTAAAGTTCTGCGGTCCATGCAGGGAAGTCATTTTCATCTGCCGATCTATCGTCTGCCTGTGGAGGAGCTTGTCAGATACCTGCAGGCTCAAGGGTTACCAATCTTAGCAACGACCCTGTCAAGCCAATCGGTGGACTATAAGGACTTCCAACCTGGTCCTAGCTTTGCTATGGTTATGGGCAATGAAGGTCAAGGAATTTCAGCCTACATGGAGGAAGTTGCGGACCAGCTGGTCCACATCAGCATGCAGGGTCAGGCGGAAAGTCTTAATGTGGCCATAGCTGCCGGTATTCTTATGTTTAGTTTTATTTAAGGCTATCTTGGTAGACTATGCTATAATAGTCCGAGGAGGTCAAGATTTGACAGCTTACAAAAAAGATAAAGAGTATATGTGCTATGTGGGCCATCTGATTGAGACGCCCAAGGTGCAAAAATTGGGCACTATTCCCCACCACTACCATTCGACACGGCTGGAACATTCCATCAATGTGTCCTACACCAGCTATAAAATTGCCAAAAAATTTGGCTGGGATGCCAAATCGACAGCTAGAGGCGGTCTCTTGCACGATTTGTTTTTCTATGACTGGCGGGATACCAAATTTCAGAAGAGCCATGCCTGGGTCCACCCAAGGATTGCCAAGCGCAATGCCCAGAAATTGACCAAGCTCAATAAGGTCGAAGAGGATATTATCGTCAAACACATGTTCGGTGCCACCATTGCCCCTCCCCGCTACAAGGAATCTTGGATTGTCACCTGCGTAGACAAGTATTGGGCGGTTCGTGAATGGAGTCTACCCCTGCAGCACAAGTGGAAGCATCGCAAAATTCTACGTTTTCAATAAATAAAGGAGTTTTTTATGAATAATGATTCAGTAATTATCAACCAGGTGGACAATACCGCCCTCAACCGTTTCTTTGGTAGGGTTTACGGCGTTGTCGCTATGGGAATTGGCTTGTCGGCCTTGGTGTCGTTTTTGACAGTGACGGTTTTCCGAGACGCTTTATTCGCTCTCATGCGTGGCGGTTCCATGCTCATGATGATTATCATGATTGCCCAGATTGCCCTGGTCTTTGCGGCCTCAGCTATGGCGGCTAAAAATAGTCCGCTGGCTCTGCCTATGTTTTTGGGCTATTCAGTGACAAATGGTTTCACTCTGAGTGTCGTGCTGTTGGCCTATACAGGTGAAACAGTGGCCCTGGCCTTTGTATCAACTGCCCTCATGTTTGCAGTCATGGCTATTATCGGGATGACCACCAAGAAAAATCTGTCCGGCATGGCCCAGGCTCTTCGAGCAGCTCTCTGGGGAGTGATTATTGCCAGTGTTGTCAATATCTTTCTACGTAGCTCAGGTATCAGCTTCGCTATGTCTATCATCTCTGTCTTGATTTTCTCAGGTTTGATTGCCTATGATAATCAGCGCATCCGCACTGTTTTCGAGCAAACAGGCGGAAATGTCGGTCAAGGCTGGGTCGTTTCTATGGGCCTGCAGCTCTATCTTGACTTTATTAACTTGTTCCTGAACTTGCTCCGCATTTTCGGTAACTTAAATCGAGATTAAAACTTCCCACTCTCCGAGTGGGTTTTTCATTTTCTGAAAATGCCTTTCTATGCTATAATGGTTAGAAAATTGAGGAGAATGAGTTATGACCAAAATACCATTTATTGATAAGGAAACCCTTGCGACGATTACAGACCAATTTCCAACGCCTTTTCACTTGTACGATGAGAAGGGGATTCGTGAAAAAGCGCGTGCGCTCAATGCTGCCTTTGCTTGGAACCCAGGCTTTAAGGAATATTTTGCGGTTAAGGCGACACCGACACCAGCTATCTTGAAAATTTTGCAAGAAGAGGGCTGCGGTGTGGATTGTGCGACGGATGTGGAAGTGCTGATGAGTGCCAAAATGGACTTTACGGACATTATGTTTACTTCCAATGATACCCAGGCGCAAGAATTTGTCTATGCACGCGAAGTTGGAGCGACCATTAACTTGGACGCCTATGAGCATATCGAGTTTTTGAAAAATGTAGCCGGTATTCCTGAGACAGTTTGCCTACGTTATAATCCAGGTGGCATCTTCTCGCTTGGTACAGACATCATGGACCATCCAGAAGAGTCCAAATTTGGCATGACCAAGGCCCAGCTCATGCAGGGCTACAAGGACTTGAAAGAATTGGGCGTTAAGGAATTTGGTATCCATGCCTTCTTGGCCTCCAACACTGTGACCAATGACTACTATCCAGAATTGGCGCGCCAACTCTTCGAATTGGCCCTGGAAATCCGTGAGGAGACAGGTGTCACACTTGATTTTATCAACCTGTCAGGTGGTATTGGGGTCAACTACCGTCCAGACCAGGAGCCAAATGATATTGCCGTGATTGGCGAGGGTGTCCGCAAGGTTTACGAAGAAATTCTTACGCCTGCTGGCATGGGACATGTGAAAATCTTTACGGAGCTAGGACGCTTCATGCTGGCGCCACATGGGCATCTGATTACTAAGGTTCTCCACCGCAAGGAAACTTATCGGACTTATGTCGGTGTGGATGCCTCAGCAGCTAACCTAATGCGTCCAGCCTTCTATGGTGCCTACCACCATATCACCAACATCAGTCGACCAGACGCTCCGATTGAAGTAGTGGATGTGGCGGGCTCTCTCTGCGAAAATAACGATAAATTCGCAGTCAATCGTGAATTGCCACGCGCAGAAGTGGGGGATACCCTGGTTATCCATGATACGGGTGCTCACGGTTTCTCCATGGGCTATAACTACAACGGACGCCTGCGTTCAGCGGAGATTCTCTTGGAGGAAAATGGCGGAGCGCGTATGATTCGACGGGCTGAAACGCCAGAAGACTACTTTGCGACCTTGTACGGTTTTGAATTTGACAGGTAAGTCTTGGAAAAGACGGGAAAATTTGGTATAATAGGTCTAGAAATTAGAATACAGTCTATAGGAGATTGAAATGCAAATCGGAATCGGAATTGTTATATTATTGGTTGTCTTAGCACTTGCAGGTGGTGTTGCTCTCGGTATTTACCTATCACGCAAACAGGTTGAAAAAATGATTGCGGACAAGCCTATTTTGGATGAAAACGCTCTTCGTTTGATGATGAGCCAAATGGGTCAAAAACCAAGCGAGGCTAAGGTTCAGCAGGTATTGCGCCAAATCAAGAGCCAACAAAAAGTAGCAACTAACAAGAAAAAATAAGCAAGCACTGGGGCTGGGGATTCATTCCCAAGTCCTTTTGTTTGGAGAAAGTCCTAGGAAACTATATGGATAATCGACCAATCGGATTTTTAGATTCAGGTGTGGGTGGTCTGACGGTGGTTCGTGAACTCATGCGTCAACTTCCCCACGAAGAAGTCGTCTATATCGGCGATTCGGCCAGGGCCCCTTACGGCCCAAGGCCAGCTCAACAAATCAGAGAGTATACCTGGCAGCTGGTCAATTTTCTCTTGACCAAGAATGTTAAAATGATCGTTTTCGCCTGCAATACAGCGACGGCTGTTGCCTGGGAAGAGGTTAAGGAAAAGTTGGATATTCCAGTTTTAGGTGTGATTTTGCCAGGGGCATCGGCTGCTATCAAGGCGACCCAGTCTGGCAAGGTGGGAGTGTTGGGTACAGCTATGACTATCCAGTCAGATATTTACCGGGAAAAAATTCAGGCCTTGTCGCCGGAAACTCAGGTTGAAAGCTTGGCATGCCCACGCTTTGTCCCTCTGGTGGAGTCCAATAGCCACCAGTCTAGCCTGGCCAAGAAGGTGGTCTACGAAAACCTCAAGCCCCTTATGGGGAGGGTGGATACCCTGGTGCTGGGCTGCACCCACTATCCCCTCCTGCGGGCTATCATTCAAAATGCCATGGGGCAGGATGTAAAACTGATTGACTCTGGGGCAGAAACAGCGCGGGATATCTCCGTTTTGCTCAATTATTTCCAGCTCAATCGCAGTCGGACGGAGGCCAATCTTCAACATCGATTTTATACAACAGCCAGCCCAGAGGCTTTTAAGGATATCGCAGAAAGCTGGTTGGGCATTGATATTCAAGTGGAGCATGTAGAACTATGACAGAAAAGATTTACGAATACAGGGACGAGCAGAATTGGTTTATTGGCAAGGCGAGCTTTGCCAATCTATTTGGGAGCTTTGGTGAGACTGGAAGAGAGCAGGAAATATATCAATTGGGGCATGCTTTCGATCAACTTATTGCCTCAAAATATGAAGATGACTACAACCAGTGCGTCCAGATTGAGATTATTCGATTGCATTCGGATTTCAAACTCATCCAGTTTGCTCTCGATGTCTTAAATGACCTCAACAACCGCCAATTCAAGGCTATCCAGCACCAGGGAACTGTGCTGGTGACCGAAGGCGAAAAACTGCACCTGGTTTACTTGCCCAAGGAAGGGGTGTCCACAGAGGCTTTCTTTGGTCAGGAGCAAGGCTTGTCCGGTCTTGGAGACAGTATTCTGATTGCCACTAAAAATGAAGGCAAGACCAAGGAATTTCGCAAGTTCTTTGAGAAATTGGGCTATCAGGTTGAGAATCTCAACAACTATCCTGACCTGCCAGATTTGGCTGAGACAGGGACCACTTTTGAGGAGAATGCCCGTCTCAAGGCGGAAACCATTGCAGAGCTGACAGGCAAGATGGTCCTGGCAGATGATTCGGGTCTCAAGGTAGATGTCCTCGGCGGTTTACCAGGAGTTTGGTCAGCTCGTTTTTCAGGTCCAGAGGCGACAGATAGCCGTAACAATGCCAAGTTGCTCCACGAATTAGCCATGGTTTTTGAGACCAAGGACCGCTCGGCCCAGTTCCATTGCACCTTGGTCATGGCAGCACCGGGTCGGGAAAGCCTGGTGGTTGAGGCAGATTGGGCAGGCTATATTGGCACAGAACCCAAGGGAGAAAATGGCTTTGGCTACGATCCGCTCTTTCTGGTCGGTGAGACTGGCAAGACGTCGGCTGAACTTAGTCTAGAAGAGAAGAATAAGATTTCCCACCGGGCGCAAGCCTTAGAAAAATTGTTGGAGGCATTTCCAGTATGGCAGGAGCAAGCAAGACAATCCTAGTCATGAGTGATTCTCATGGAGACCGTAAGATTGTAGAGGAAATTAAGAACCGTTACCTTGGCAAGGTTGATGCAATCTTTCACAATGGAGATTCGGAGCTAGACAGTCAAGACCAGCTTTGGGAGGGAATGTACGTTGTCAATGGCAACTGTGACTACTTTGGTGGCTATCCAGATAGGCTGATTACCCAGTTGGAGGATGTGACCATTGCCCAGACCCACGGCCATCTCTATGGCATCAATTATGGCTGGCAGCGGTTGGATTATTGGGCCCAAGAAGTGGAGGCGGATATCTGTCTCTACGGGCATCTCCATGTGCCCGATGCAGAGCTGCGGGGCAAGACCCTCTTTCTCAATCCTGGATCAGTCAGTCAGCCACGGGGCTTGGTCAGAGAGTGCCTCTATGCCCTGGTGACCATTACAGATAGTCACTTCCATGTTGAACACTACAATCGTCAGCACCAGATTTATCAGCCACTAACAAAGGACATTCCACGATGATTGCACGCGAATTTGAAGCATTTTTGCTGGATCAAGAAGAGACTTTTTTGACTCCGGCCAATAAGTTGGCGGTCATTATTGATAGCCATAATATCGACCATGCCAAGCTCCTGCTCAGCCACATGTCCTATTCACGGGTACCTGTAGTGACCGAAGAAGGACAGTTTTTCGGCACCATTGGCCTGACGGAAATCAATCGTTACCAGGCTGAAAATGGCTTGAGCGATGATGAGCTTAATAGCGATATTTCCCTGATTGCAAAGGCGGATGAGGAGACAGTTGGTCAAGATTACAACTTGACAGAAGTCATGCGAAAATTGGTCGACCAGTCCTTCCTTCCTGTTCTGGGTGAAAATGGGGAGTTCAAGGGGATTATTACTCGAAAATCCATTCTCAAGGCCATCAATGCCCTGCTCCACAACTTTCCCCTGCCGTCTAAAGAGGCAAAAAAATGAAAGATTGGATTGCAGCATTTATCAGGAGCAAGTCCATAAGCAGCAACAGTCAAAAGTCCTACACCTATGACCTACAGCAATTCATGGAGGTGACCCAGGGCCAGGTCAACCAGCAGACGCTCTTAACCTACCAGCAGACGCTCTTGACTCTGAAGCCTGCTGCCCAGAAGCGCAAGTTGTCAGCAGTCAATCAGTTCCTCTATTTTCTCTACGAGGAGGGGCAGCTAGAGCGATTTTATAAGCTCAAGGCCCTGACCAGCCCTGCCTCTATCAAGCAGCGACCACAGGTGGAAGAATTGTCCCCCTTATGGACGGAGACAGCCTTTCTTGATGGGCAGACCATTGCTCTTTTGATTGGCTTTTTAGGGCTGACGCCTAGTGAAATAGCAGAGCTGACTGTGGATGACCTTAACCTAGATTTTCAGGTGTTGACTGTCCAGAAGGGTCAGACCAAGCGGGTCCTGGATATTCCTAAAGAAATCCTGCCCTACCTAGAAAATCGCTTGACCGGTGTCTATCTTTTTGACAAAAAAGGGCAAACCTATTCCCGCCAGTGGTTCTTTAATCGCTTGACTGAATTTGTTAGCTCCATAGGTCGGTCAGATTGGACCGCCCAGAAATTGAGAGAACAGTATATTCTGGGGCAAATCAAGCAAGGCAAGTCTCTGGACCAGCTGGTCAAACAATTGGGCTTGAAATCAAGCATGAGTTTGGAAAAATACAAGTAATGGATATTAAACTGAAAGATTTTGAAGGACCTCTGGACCTCTTGCTCCACCTGGTGTCCAAGTACCAGATGGACATCTACCAGGTGCCGATTACAGAGGTCATTGAGCAGTATCTAACCTATATTGCCACCTTGCAGGCCATGCGGCTGGAAGTGGCAGGTGAATACATGCTCATGGCCAGTCAGTTGGTGGTCATCAAGAGTCGGAGGCTCCTGCCCAAGGTAGTGGAGCAGACAGACCCAGAAGATGACCCAGAGCTGGAGCTCTTGGACCAATTGGAAGAGTACCGCAAATTCAAACTTCTCAGCGAGAAGCTGGGAGAGCAGCATGATGAGCGGGCTAAGAGTTTCTCCAAGCCCAAGGAAGAGCTGGTCTACGAAGATGTGCAGCTGGTCCAGGACAAGACCGTTGTCGATTTGTTCCTGGCTTTTTCCAAAGTCATGGCTGAAAAGCAGGCCAGCCTGCGCCAATCGCATACGACCATTGCCAGAGATGAGTACAAGATTGAGGACATGATGGACCTGGTCCGTAGTCACTTTAAGGCTGGTTCGCGTCTGGAGTTGCGCCAGCTCTTTAAGGATAGTCAGGATATCAATGAGGTTATCACCATTTTTCTGGCCACTTTGGAGTTGGTCAAGGTCCATGAGATTAGCTTTGAACAAACGGAGGCTTTTGGGGACATTTACCTAGTAAGGAGGGAGCATGAGCCGATTAGCTGAAATAGAAGTCCTGCTATTTGTGGCAGGTGAGGAAGGCCTGACCTTGCGTAATCTAGCGGAGATGCTGGACATGCAGCCGACCGCCCTCATCCAGCAGTTGGAGAAATTATCTGAAAAGTACATGTCGGATAAGGATTCTGGTCTGGCACTCTTGGAATCATCCAACCGCTACAAGCTGGTAACCAAGAAGGAATTTGCCGAGCTCTTGCGGATTTATGCCAAGACACCGATAAACCAGACCATGTCCCGGGCCCTATTGGAAACCCTGTCTATTGTTGCCTACAAGCAGCCCATTACACGGATAGAGGTGGATGACATCCGTGGGGTCAATTCCAGCGGTGCCATTAGTAAGCTCCAGGCTTTTGATTTGATTCGGGAAAATGGCAAGAAGGAGGTGTTGGGCCGTCCAAATCTCTATGTGACCACTGATTATTTTTTGGACTACATGGGGATTAACAGCCTGGACCAATTGCCGGATGTGTCAGATTTGGACCTGAAAGATGAGGAAACAGAGCTTTTCCTAGAAAGAAATGAGTTAGAAGATGAGAATTAACAAATATATTGCCCACGCAGGCATTGCCAGCCGACGCAAGGCTGAGGAATTGATCAAGCAGGGGCTGGTGACTGTCAATGGTCAGGTGGTGCGTGAATTGGGAACTGTCATCAAGTCTGGTGACAGGGTTGAGGTAGAAGGCCAGCCTATTTACAATGAAGAGAAGGTCTATTACCTGCTCAACAAGCCTAGTGGAGTGATTTCCAGCGTATCGGACGACAAGGGTAGAAAGACGGTCGTAGACCTTTTGCCTACGGTCAAGGAACGGATTTATCCCGTGGGTCGTCTGGACTGGGATACATCAGGTGTCTTGATTTTGACCAACGATGGAGATTTCACAGACGAGATGATTCACCCGCGCAATGAGATTGATAAGGTCTATCTGGCGCGTGTCAAGGGGGTTGCCAATAAGGACGTTCTTCGTCCCTTGACCCGTGGAGTGGTCATTGATGGTAAGAAAACCAAGCCAGCTGTCTATGAGATTATCAAGGTGGACCCTGTCAAGAACCGTTCGGTGGTCGAATTGACTATCCATGAGGGGCGCAATCACCAGGTTAAGAAGATGTTTGAAGCGGTTGGTCTACAGGTGGACAAGCTGTCTCGGACTCGTTTTGGTAATCTAGACTTGACAGGTCTGCGTCCAGGTGAGTACCGCAAGCTCAATAAGAAGGACATCAGTAAGCTCCATACCATGGCTGTTACCAAGCCAGCTAAGAAGAAATGACCAGGCTCATCATCGGCCTGGTCCGGCTGTACCAACGATTTATCTCTCCCCTCTTTCCACCGTCTTGCCGTTATCGACCTACCTGCTCGGCCTATATGATTGTGGCCTTGCAGAAGCACGGCTCAAAGGGATTCTTGATGGGCCTGGCCCGTATTGGGCGCTGTCATCCCTTTGTGGAAGGTGGTGATGATCCAGTACCGGACCATTTTAGCCTGAGAAGAAATAAAGTATGAATAGGTGTAAAAAATAGCGAAAAATGGTGATTTTTGGGAATAAATCCTTGACAGAGGCATCAACTGAGCGGTATAATAGTAACACGATTTCATTGATTTAACTCAAACCTGTTGTGAGTTAAGTGAATGAATCATCATTCACCATGCTGTTTGCTGAGCTTGACTCCGGGCAGTGTGGCATTTTTTTTACTTGAAATGAGATGAAAGATAATGAATATCGAAGAATTGCACTACAAAGAGGAAACAGCTAAAAACCATGTCGTTCTGTTTGAGCCACAAATTCCCCAGAATACGGGCAATATCGCCCGGACCTGTGCTGCGACCAACAGTCCTCTGCACATTATCAAGCCCATGGGTTTTCCTATTGATGATAGCAAGATGAAACGAGCTGGTCTTGATTACTGGGACAAGCTGGACGTACGTTTTTATGAAAATTTAGATGAATTTATGACCTACGCCAGCCAGCATGGCCAGGTACATCTGGTGTCAAAATTCGCTGCTAAGACCTATTCCAACCAGTCCTATCAGGAGGGAATACATTATTTTCTTTTTGGGCGTGAGGACAAGGGCCTGCCAGAAGAATTCATGCGCCAGCATTCAGAAAAGGCTATCCGCGTTCCCATGAACGATGAGCATGTCCGTAGCCTCAATGTATCCAATACAGTCTGCATGATTGTCTATGAAGCCCTGCGTCAGCAGGAATTTGCAGGCCTTGACCTGGTCCATACCTATGAAGGGGACAAACTCAAATAGTGTGATATCATTACCGAAGTCTTGCAGAGGCAAGGCTTTTTTGGTATCATTAAATAGTCTTCAGGGCAGGGTGAAATTCCCGACCGGCAGTGATTTTATTAAGATAGTTTCTCTATTTTGAAAATTTTTCTTTGAGGGCGGCAGCAGGAGCGACCGAAGGTCGCAAGTCCGACGCTTGTCGCCGTGGTGAAAGTTATCCTATTTTTGAATAGGATGACAGGGGATTTTCGAGACCTTAGGCTCGAAAATAAGTCATGAAACCGAAGGTTTGCTACGTCCCTACCACCTTAGACAAGTGTCAAAAAAGAAATTATCTAGTAAATAAGTCTGCGAGCGCAAGCTGATGTGGTGCAATTCCACAACCGACAGTACAGTCTGGATGGGAGAAGACGAAGTAGTTGGCCTCGGCCTGCTCTTTTGGCCTTCTTCAATTTTCAAAAATTGGAGGAACCTTTATGACAAACACACGCAAAATGACGATTATCGCCATTCTCTCAGCAGTATCTTTTCTGCTCATGTACTTGAAATTTCCGCTGATTCCAACAGCTAATTTCCTGGAAGTGGACTTTTCAATCGTACCCATTCTCTTTGGTCTCTTGATGCTGGATCTGAAATCAAGCTTTGCGATTCTTTTCATCCGGACCTTGCTCAAGTTGATTTTGAACAACCAAGGTGCATCGACCATTATTGGTCTGCCAATGAATATTGCAGCTATGTCAGTCTTCATTCTAGTTGTGGCCTACATTTGGAAAAAAGACCAGACAGTGAAAAATTATGTGAAAACAGCAGCAGTGGCAACAATTGCATCGACCTTGGTCATGCTGGTCATGAACTATGTTTATGCTGTGCCAGTCTATGCGACCTTTGCAGGCTTCGATATCAAACAAATTCTAGGACTTGGCAACTATCTCTTTGCCATGGTCCTTCCCTTCAACCTCTTGCAGGGAATCGTGCTGTCGCTGGCTTTCTATGTATGTTACAAGGCAGCCCAGCCAATTTTAAAGAAAGTTTAACCATTCTATGGTAAACTAAATACATGAGAAACAAACAAACACATTTACGAAACGCATCTTTTTTGGCCCTGGCCTTTGTTATTCTAGGCTATACGGTCAAATTTTATCCAGAGGCAGTCGCAGGCTTTGACACAACAATTCAGACACTTGTCCGTGGCAATCTACCTAGCACTGCCAGCCAGTTTTGGACCTCGATTACGGTTCTTGGAAATACTGTGATTATTCTGACTATTTCCTTGCTCCTTGCAGCTTTCTTCTATTTTTATAAAAAGTGGAAGATGGAGGCTTACTTGATTCTTGCTAGTTTTGCGGTTATGGGGGTGGCATCAACAGCCCTGAAATATGTCTACCAACGGCCGCGCCCTAGTATCGAATGGTTAATCGATACGATTGGTTATTCCTATCCTAGCTGGCACACTGCCTCGACCATGATGATTGCAGGAGCGGTGGTTATCATTATTCAGCAACGAATGAAGAAGGGAGCACTAAAGCTCTTGCTTCAAGCTGGTCTGCTCATTTTAGCGGCTCTAGTTGCGATTTCAAGGATTTACATCGGCGTTCATTTTCCAACAGACATTATCGGTGGTTGGCTGTTGGCAGGCTTCCTGCTGTCAGTCCTCTATCCTTTCTATGATCAAAAACGCTTCGAATGGCGTTTTCAGAGTAAACAAAAATAATAAGCGAGGCTCCTGCCTCGCTTATTTGCTTTCAACAATGGTCTATTTATTCTTAATCGGTCCGTTTTCTGCTTCTTTTAGAGCTTCTTGAACCGTTTGGGCAAAGAGTTGTCCACCTTCATTGATGGTGCTTGGTTCGCTACCAAAATGAATATTGTCTGTGCCGGCCCAAATCTGAGGATTTTGCTTGGCAACGGCATTCCAATCAGCCACGGTGATAAAGTCATAATCCTTGGCTAATTGACGAATGTAACGCGCATGTTTTTCAGCTATTGGGTCATCGTACGTAGCAGAGTTACCATCGTAGGGGGTCACTAGAATCAAGCGGTAACCATTCGGCAGGATATCAACCATTTTCTTCAGCTCTTCCTGGTAATTGGTGACCACATTGGCACCGGTTGCTACCACAACATTTTTCAAGAGTGTTCCATTGTCAATATTGGTCTGCAGGATTTCGTTAGCCTGGATGGTATTCCGGCTCTTCTCCGCATCAATTATAGCATCAGGCAGGGCTGCTTGTAGGTGCTCGCTTGCTCGAAGTGTCACAGAATCACCGATAATGGTCATTCCGTCTGTGATATCAAAATGGCTGGCTTTTCCCTTTTCGGCAAAGTTTTTGGTCTGTGTCATGCGGGTATCTGCCTGCTTGAGGCTTTCCACCATAAGCGAATGGTCTAAATCACCGAGTTTTGGAACAAACAAACTAATGCCCAAGGTAAGCAAGCTGAGAACAGCGAACGTTATAGCCAACCATTTGGTATAGGGAACTAAATCAATTTCCAGACCAAAGAGTTTTCCCGTCCTGCCTGCAATGTAAGGCTCTAGCACATAGTAGGATAGGCTAGCCATCAGCAGTGTCACAAGCAAGGTCAGTCCAACGGCCAGAAGGTGGTTGGAAATCAGTTGATTGAAGATAATGTAAAGGGGCCAGTGGAAAAGGTAGATACCGTAGGAAATATCCGCCAGAAACTGGATAGCTGCCGGCTCCTTCACGCTTGCTGTCTTTTCGTGTAAGATTCTAGCCGCAAGAATCATGGCACAGGTTGCCAGACTTGAGAGGAAGAAACCGAAAAGATAGGTGAAAATCGAATCAAACCGTAGGAAGAAGAGGAGGAGGGCTTCTAAGCCCAGACCACCTGAGAAAACCAATAGGGTCTTCCGTAAATCCCATTGTTGCACCATTTTCTGGAAACCGGTTGTAGTATGCTTGATGCCTACAATGGTCGCAAGCAGGCTCCCCAGAAAGAAGGGGAAGGAGTGAGCTAGTGTAGAGAAGTAAATCCTAGAATAGCTTGTGACAAAGAAGCTAGAAATAAACATTCCAAAGAAGCTAAGGACAAATAGGAGGCCTGAACTGAGGAAAATAGTTCCTCTAAGTTGTCCTACAGACCTGGCTTGCCGCGTTATCCACCAGAGAGCTAGCCCCCAGATGATGTAGAATTGGACTTCAATCGCAAGGGTCCAGGTGTGAACAAAGAGATGGGGGGTAAATTGATTTTCGTATCCACCACCGGCCAAAATTTCATAGATGTTGGTCATAAAGCCCAGAGCAGCTGTGATTTGCCGTCCGATATTGGCTGTAAAATCATTACGAATCAGGAGAGCCAGAGGTGTGACGGTCAGAATCAGCAGGACCAAAGGTGGGAAAATACGGTACAAGCGCCGTTTTAGAAATGCCTTGAAATCGAACTCCTTGTCGGCATGAAATTGGTCAATAATCAGGGCAGTCGTCAGATAGCCGGATAGGGTGAAGAAGAGGTCAACTCCGACAAAGCCTCCAGAGAAGTATTTGATGTAAAAATGATAGAGCAGGACCATTACCAGTCCTAGCACTCGAATTGTTGAAAACCATTTAATCCTCATGTTGATAAATCCCCTGCTTAAACGTTCCTTCGTAGACTGATTTTGCCTTGGTTGTTAGCTTACCTTTACCATCAGCCAGGCCATTGACAAATCGACCTGAATAGCTCCAACCATCCTTTGAAGTGAAGGTTCCCTGACCATTGAAACTGCCATTTTTAAACTGTCCTTCATAGGTATCTCCATTTTCAAAGGTCAGCTTGCCCTTACCGTCCATTTTATTGGCCAAGACGGTGCCGCTATACTTGATTTTACCGTCATCTAGGGTCAAGGTTCGTTGGCTGGGAATGCGTCCGATAAAGACGGAAATCAGGCAGATTAGGATAAATAGGAGTGTCAACCGTTCGATATTTTGCCTTGTGAGGAAGGCCTTCCAATCTTCTGGAAGCGAATAATGCATGCTTTTCATGTCTTGTCCCTTACTAGAATAGATTCGCCTACTATTTTACCATTTTTTCTCATATATTACAAAAATGTTACGTAATTCCTCTGCTTATTTTAGCCGTTCCAACCAGTCCTTGCAGCCCTGGCTGACCATTTGATAAGTTTCCTCGAAATCCCCTGTGTACCAAGGGTCGGGAACGGATCTGTCGGCAAATTGGTAGATTTTATCTTGGGCAGACGGAGGAGCCATCTTTTTTAAGTCACGGACATTGTTGCTGTCCATGCCGATGATATAGTCAAATTCCTTAAAATCCGCTGCTGAAATCTGCTGAGATGTCTTGCTACTACTGTAGGGAATCTGGTATTTTTTGAAAATCTTCTGGGTTCCCGGATAGATAGGATTGCCGTGTTCCCAGCCTGATGTGGCACGGCTTTCGATGTGGTAGTCGTCGGTCAAGGCTTTCATGACAAATTCAGCCATGGGACTGCGACAGATATTTCCAAGACAGACAAATGCAATTTTTTTCATGATTTTCCTTTCACTTCACAAGAAAAGGCAACCGAAGTTACCTTAGCATGTTTATTTTTCGTCCTTGTCAAAGGCGTTTTTGATACCGTTGACAGCACCTTCGAGGCCGTCTTTAGCATCTTCTACAAAGCCCTTGGCATCTTCGACCAACTCTTTAGCTTTGCCGAGCCCTTTTTCAACAAGACCTTCCACTTCAAGCTCTTTATCACCTGTCAATTTGCCCAAGCCCTCTTTGACAGAACCAGTCAATTGATCTAATTTAGCACCGAATTTTTCTTCTGACATATGAACCTCCAATAGATGTTATAGGGAGTGATGGGAGAAATTCCCATATGTTGACTATCTATAGAATACCTTAATTATCCTCATTTTGCAAGCGCTTTGCTTGTCTAAAAATGGACTTCTCACTAGAGGGTAATTAGTTGCACATTTATTGAAATAATATTATAATAAATATAAATAAAAGAAAGAAGGTTCCTTTTATGAAAAAAGAAATATTGAAGCCATCAGCTGAAGTTGCTAGTCTGTCTCTGGGGAAATCTCTGAACTATCAGGATACCAAGGCTGTTCTCAATCAGGCTGTCGCAGACCTGTCAGTGGCTCATTCTATCTTGCATCAGGTTCATTGGTACATGCGTGGTGCTGGATTTATGATTTGGCATCCAAAAATGGATGAATACATGGATGAGTTGGATGGTTACCTAGATGAAATGAGTGAACGTTTGATTACCTTGGGTGGCGCTCCATTTTCAACGCTTGTAGAATTTTCGGAAAACAGTCAACTCAAGGAGGTTCCGGGAAGATACAGCTTGACCTTGGAACAGCAGTTAGCGCGTATCGTAGAAGTGTTTCGTACATTGGCTACCCTCTTCCAGGAAGGTTTTGACATTAGCGATGAAGAGGGCGACAGCGTGACCAATGATATTTTCAACGTTGCCAAGGCCAGCCTTGATAAGCATATTTGGATGCTGCAGGCAGAATTGGGACAAGCTCCGAAATTGTAAATAGATGAAGGGTCCAGTAGGACTCTTTTTTTGCTGCATAGACGATAGTTGAATGAATTAGATTTTAGACTGGATTGTGGATGAAACTTGCAATCAAGTCACTTATGAAGAGTGCAGCAAGTCGAAAGTGTCGATGTATCAAAGCAAAATTAGATGAAAATATTCAAAGATAAACTAAATGACAATAATATGACATTTGTCACATGAGTTAATGACAAAGCCTTCTAGTTCGGGCTTCATTTTCGAGATATACTGTCTATGTAAGATGTTCAAGAAGTAGGAGGTAGAAAGATGATAGAAGTACGAGCATTAAAAAAAATCATCAAAGGACGGACCATTTTGTCTGATATTTCCTTTGAAATCAAGTCAGGAGAATGTGTGGCTTTAATCGGTCCAAACGGGGCTGGGAAAACGACGCTTATGTCTTGTTTGTTGGGAGATAGGAAAGCGACGAAAGGCCAGGTTTTGTTGGACGGTCTGGCTCCACAGGCTCAGTCTAATAAGGAAAAGGTGGCAGTCTTACCACAAGAAAATGCTATCCCGACAGACCTGAAGGTCAAGGAATTGCTCCGCTTTTTCCAAGCCATCTACAAGGATAGTCTGACAGATGCGGAAATCGACAGCCTGCTCTGCTTTTCCCCAGAGCAAAAAAATCAACTGGCAGGTAAGCTATCGGGTGGTCAGAAGCGGCTCTTGGCTTTCGTCATCTGCCTGATTGGCAAGCCCAAGTTGCTTTTCTTGGACGAGCCGACGGCGGGCATGGATACTTCGACCCGTCAGCGTTTTTGGGAGATTGTCCATGAACTTAAGGCTCAGGGTGTGACTATTTTTTATACCAGCCACTACATCGAGGAAGTGGAGCATACGGCGGAGCGGATTTTGGTCTTGCACCAGGGGAGGTTACTAAGAGATACCACGCCATTTGCCATGCGGAGTGAGGAGCAAGAAAAAGAAGTGACTTTGCCGATTGCCTTTGCGGCGATGGTGGAGAGCTTGGCTGAAATCAATGAGATTAGCTACAAACAAGACACGGTCAGCTTTAAGACCCGAGCCATTGAGCAGGTTTGGGCTAGTTTGCAGGAGGCAGGTTGTCGGATTTCAGACCTGGAAGTGCAGAATAAGACTCTGCTCAATAGCCTATTTGACAAGACAAGGGAGGAAGAATCATGAAAGCATTGCTGCAAGTAGAAAGCATTAAATTATCCAGAAGTTTGGGAGTTTTTCTCCTATCTATCGGCATGCCTGTCATCTTTTTCTTGATTTTTTCATCAACGGTCCAGTTTGACGATGCAGCCATGCAAAAGGCCTTTATCCAGTCCTATATGCTGACCATGACAGGTTTTTCCATGTCGGGCTTTGCCCTTTTCACCTTTCCAACGATGCTGGCAGAGGACAGAAAAAATAGCTGGTTGACCTTTATCCAGCATTCGCCCCTGCCAATCTGGCACTATTACCTGTCCAAACTGGTGCGGGTCTTGCTCTGCTTTGTATCTTCCATTGCCATTGTCTTCGCGGTGGGGGGCTTAGTCAAGGGAGTAGAGATGACTGCTCAGGAATGGGTCGTGTCCGCACTCATACTCCTTGTAACCTCTATCGTATTTCTAGCCATTGGCTTGCTTTTGGTGCAAATTCAGTCGGAACAAACCATGTCGGTTGTGGCAAACTTGCTCTACTTTGTTCTGGCCATCATGGGTGGCTCTTGGATGCCTGTTTCCCTCTTTCCAGACTGGGTGCAGCGGATTTGCAAAGTCCTGCCCAGCTACCATGTCAACCAACTGGTGACCACTTACGCTCAAGAAGGAGATTTTCTCTGGAAATCCTTGCTAATTGTCCTAGGCTATGCGATAATTTTCTTAGGAATTGCTCTGATACTGAATAGAAAATCCGAGCAGCAGTGAGGTGACAGATGATATTTGAAAAAAGAAAGGTACCGCTCATGTTCTTCGTGGGCATGATCTTTCTCTATTTTCCCTTTTACTATGCCCAGTATAGTCCCAATCCGACGGCAGTTGTCCTAGCTACTATTCTCTTTGCCTTGGTCTATTGTTCTCTGTTTTATACTGACCATAAGCTCTATTCCATGCTGGCTTGGTTTTACCTGATTGGCTATATCGCCGTCATGAGTTTTTGGGGCAATCTGCAATTTTCCCTCTTCATCTTTAACCTGTCCAATATGTTGGGCTGGTATTATAAAGAGAATCGACCGACCTATCGGACGGTGTCCTACGGGCTTTTGTTGCTGGCTATTATCCTATGGGCTCTCTTTGGCCCTGTTCCTTTTGAGATGAGAGCTTTTGCACTTGTTATTCACTTTTTCGGCTTGGCCTTGCTGATTTTCAGTTGGATTGAAACCAAGCGGGAAGCCCTTCAGCAACGCCTACAGGAGCAGAATGCTTCCATTAACCTACTGCTGGCTGAGAATGAACGCAACCGTATCGGTCAGGACTTGCACGACACACTGGGTCATGTCTTTGCCATGCTGTCTGTCAAGGCTGAGCTGGTCCAGACTTTGTTAGACCACGATCAGATTGACCAGGCCAAGAAGGAGGTGGCAGCCCTTCAGACCTTGGCTAAGGACTCCATGCAGGAGGTCCGCCAGATTGTCCAGTCCCTCAAGCAGCACACCGTGGCAGAGGAACTCCAGATTTTGCAACAGATGTTGGACTTGGCAGGAGTGGACTTAGTTGTCTTGGGCGGGGAAATAGCAGAGCAGCTCAGCTTACCTGTCCAGAACAAACTGGCTATGGTGCTGAGAGAGTTGGCCAATAACCTACTCAAACACAGCCAGGCTAGCAAGTGCCGTTTGATGTTTGAAAAAGACCAGCAAGAATTGGTTGTATACTACGAAGACAACGGTGTGGGCTTTGCCCAGTTGACTGGTCAGGAATTGCATACCATAAAGGACAGGTTGGTAACGGTGAAAGGAAGTTTGGAATTTATCTCTCTAGTCAAGCCCACCCGCCTGTCCGTCCGAATTCCGTTTGAGGAGGTGGTAGAATGAGAATCTTAGTCGCAGAAGACCAAGCAATGCTGCGGGACGCCCTCTGTCAGCTCTTGGGCTTTCAAGAGGCGGTTGAGGCTGTTTTACAGGCAGAAAACGGCAGTCAGGCCATTGCTCTTTTGGAAAAAGAGCCAGTAGACGTGGTGCTCTTAGATATAGAAATGCCTGAAAAGACGGGCCTAGATGTCTTGGAATGGGTGCGAGGGCAAGCCTTGCCTGTCAAGGTTGTCATCATGACCACCTTCAAGCGACCGGGCTATTTCGAGCGGGCGGTCAAGGCTGATGTGGATGCCTATGTGCTCAAGGAACGCTCCATCGCAGACCTCATGCGGACCCTTGAAACGGTCTTGGCGGGGCGGAAGGAATACTCACCAGAATTGATGGACATTCTCCTGACCCAACGTAGTCCCTTAACCAACTTGGAAAGTCAACTACTCAAGCTGGTGGCAGAAGGTCTATCCAATAAGGAAATCGCCTGCCAGCTCCACCTGTCTGACGGGACAGTCCGCAACTACATGACCTCTATCCTGTCCAAGCTAGGTGCTGAAAACCGCACCGCAGCTGTTAAGGTGGCACAGGAAAAGGGCTATATATAGCTAGAACCTCTATTCACAGGAAAAGGCTTGCACTCGGCAGGTCTTTTTCTAGTCGAATTTTGCTTTAACCTTCATTTCTCTATTGAAAATATCCCTATATTTTGCTAGAATTTTCTTATGGAACGACTTTACGATGTGCAGCAGTTGCTCAAACGTTTTGGTATCATTGTGTATATGGGAAATCGTTTGTATGATATTGAAATGATGCAGATTGAGCTCAATCGGGTCTACCAGGCTGGAGTTCTGGATAGGCTGGAATACATGGAGGCTGAGTTGGTTTTACGCCGGGAACATCGTTTGGAATTAGAGTACCAGAGATTGAAGGAGAAGTAGATGGAAACCTTGTGGACAATTTTATTATTTGTAGCCTTATTGGGTGCCTGGATGGGCTTTAATTATTGGAGATTGCGCCGTGCAGCCCTGGTCATTGACAATGCGGAATTTGCGCAGAAAATCCATGGTGGTCAGCTGATTGATCTGCGCGAGCCGGGCGAGTATAACCGCAAGCACATTTTGGGTGCGCGGAATATTCCCTACCAGCAGCTCAAGCAAAGTACTAATGCCCTTCGCAAGGACAAGCCTGTTTTGATCTATGAAAATGACCGTGGTCAATTGGTTACCCCAGCAGCTCTTTATTTGAAAAAGCAAGGTTTTAATGACATCTATATCTTGAGCTATGGTTTGAATGGCTGGGATGGCAAGGTGAAGACCGCAAAACAAAATAAGTAGATTTTTCATTACGAGTGTAGAATGTTAGTATGAGGAAACGAAAATGAATCGAAAAGATGAAAAATTATCCTTGGATGAAATTGGCATAATTGCAGGTATCGTGTTGATTTTATCCATTAGTTTATTGGCAATTTGGTTTAATGGCTCAACTGCAACAAAAGAGACTAGGGCTGAGCAGTCTGAAACGGTTGATACCAGTCTCTCTTCGGCTGAAAAAGCTGTGAAAAAATTGGAAAATTCTTCCAGTGAGGCTGACTTGAAAGCTGCCCAGGCTGCTGTGGATAAGTTACAGGCTACGACTGCAAAAGAGAGCCTGCAGAAGCGAATCGATACGGTTAAGCAAGCGATTGCTAAGCAGAAAGAAGCAGAAACACAGGCAAAATTAAAGGCTGAAAAGATTCGGGCAGAAGAAACCCGCAAATATGTTGAGAAGCACCAGAAAGACCAGGTGGCAGACAATCAAACCGAACCAAGCCAGGCTGAACCGGCTCCTGCACCAGAAGTAGTGATAGAACAACCAGTGGTAGAGGAATATTATGAAGTACCAGCGGTTGTAGAGGTTCCTGTGGAGCCTTCTGTAGCACCGCCGGCTGAACCAGCTCCAGAGGAAGTTGCACCTACAGCTCCTACAGCAGAGGTTCCAGCATCAGAAACACTGGCCACAGAAGGTCAGTAATTGAACTTAATTTGCAAGAGGAGGTTGGGCATAAAGTCCAACCTCTAGTTCTTTGATTAACAAAATTACATTAGCGCAGGGGTTGATTGTTCAAATGGTTCGGGGAACTGTGAAAGGTGGGAAACAGGGATTGTGAAACAATCCTCGATAGTTCTAGTTTTACGCTCCAAACTAGACTTAACGAATGGTGCGAACTCCGTTCGCTCTATTTTCAATCTGTAACTGTCTTCTACAGCTTTTTGGATGCGTCTGGGCAGAAAGTCCAGCCTCGCTTCTCAGAGTTCGTGTCAACATCTCAGCGCAGTGGTTGATTGGCAGATTTATTCGTGTTTCACACTCCAAATCTGACCTAATCAACTGTGCGGGGGTGGGAAGACGAACTCTTTTTAGACTGGTCGAATTCTTTCCCACTCCCATTATCTCCAACCTCCAAAGGTTCCCAAAACCTTTGGAGGCATGAGAAAGTAAATTCTAGATAAATTCTGAAGAGGGGAAACCCTCTTTTTTAGTTGTTTCTTCTGCTAAAATTTGCTATACTGAGAAAAAGGAGTAGGCTATGGAAGAGTTGAATATGTGGTATCTTGTCTGGCTTGGATTGGTCTTGGTGATTGCAAGTTCTGTCTTCTATGATGATAAGCGGTATAAGCCTTTCGGCTTTCGCTATTGGCTAAGTGTTGTTGGAGCCTTCTGTCTGGTTTTGGTTGCCCTAATTTCCTGCTTAATCTTTGTAACTAGCATTTCCTTGATGCTCTATCATCGATTTGGTAATGGCACCGTTTTGCTTGGAATTCTATTTTTTCTGATGACGTTTGCTTTAGTGAGTTATGCCTATTTTGCCTGTAAAAGGGTTGTTGCTCGTACACGGTTTTATCGGTCAATGACGAGGAGGGACTAGTACGAATATAATTGGTGAATTAATCGTTGAATTTTTGACGGAATTGCCAGATTTTGATTCCAAAAAGCACAAGCCTTTCGGAGGTCGCTATTGGTTGGGCTGGCTAGGGATTTTGGTGAATCTGATTATGGGAGCTTTCTTGACCTTCTTAGTAGGTTATACACTTTTTTCCATAGGCAAAGGCAATCTAGCGTTCATTCTCATTTTCAATCTCTTTCTTATTCCAACTACCTTATTTTGGTTTTGGCGGACCAGTCGCCTGTTCAAAAAAATGTGGCAGACCACCCTTTATTATCTTGATAACAAATCTTAGCATCAGCCTTGCTGATGTTTTTTCAACTGTGTTTTAAGGAAAAGATTGGTTGTTTTGTGCTATAATAGACCCTATGAGAATTGTATCAGGAAACTATGGCGGACGGCTCCTCAGGACCTTAGATGGCAAGACGACACGACCGACTTCGGACAAGGTTCGTGGAGCCATGTTCAATATGATTGGTCCCTATTTTGAAGGTGGGCGAGTGCTGGATTTGTATGCTGGTAGCGGTGGCTTGTCCATTGAGGCAGTATCTCGGGGCATGGATGAGGCGGTCTTGGTCGAACGTGATCGCAAGGCCCAGGCCATTATCCGAGAAAATATAGTCATGACCAAGGAGGAAGGTAAGTTCCGTCTCTTGCCCACGGAGGCCCGTCAGGCCTTGACTCAACTGGAAGGAGTCTTTGACCTGGTCTTTCTGGATCCGCCCTATGCGGAGCAGGAGATTGAGGCAATGGTCACTGAACTCTGCCAGCGAAAACTTCTGTCCGAGGATGTCATGGTGGTTTGCGAGACGGATAAATCTGTCACACTTCCTGAAGAAATCGCAGAGCTGGGCATCTGGAAGGAAAAAGTCTACGGAATAAGTAAGGTAACAGTCTATGTCAGATAAAATTGGAATGTTTACAGGCTCCTTTGATCCCATTACCAAGGGACATTTGGACATTATCGAACGGGCCAGTAGCCTTTTTGACAGGCTTTATGTGGGGATTTTTTACAATCCCAATAAAAATGGTCTCTTTACTGGTCAAGAGCGGCTGGACTTATTGGAGAAGGTCTTTGCCAAAGATGAGAAGATCCAGGTCTTTCTAGCGGGTCAAGAGCTGGTGGTCGATGCAGCCCATGAACGGGGAGTGACCCATATTGTCCGCGGTTTGCGCAATGGGATTGACCTGGAATATGAGGCCAATTTTGATTATTTCAATCGCCAGTTGGCCCCAGACTTGGAGACGGTATATTTGATTTCCAAGCCGGAATACCGCAATATTTCGTCCAGCCAAATCCGTGAACTGATAGCCTACAAGCAGGATATTAGTCCTTATGTGCCCGAGCTTGTTAGTAAGGAAATAGAAAAGCATGAAAAAAAATAAAGGTCTCATTTTAATTTTATCTATCATTTTAGGAGTACTCTTGCTCTGGTTTACGGTCTTTGTTCCCCTGCCCTATTATATCGAGAGTCCTGGCGGAGCCATGGATGTGAAACAGGTCCTGACGGTTAATGAGGAGGAGGACAAGAAGGACGGTTCTTATGAGTTTACCTATGTCTCTGTCCAGCAGGCAACGGCTCTGCAGCTGCTCTTTGCCCAGTTTGATCCCTATGCGGATATTACTTCGGCTGAGGAGATGACGGGAGGAGCAGACAGCGAGGAATATTTCCGGATTGCGCAATTTTACATGGAAACTTCGCAGAATATGGCCAAATACCAGGGATTAACCCTGGCCAAAAAAGATGTTGAAATGGATTTCTTTGGGGTCTATGTGCTTGATTTGGCGGAGGATTCGACCTTTAAGGACGTTCTCAAGATTGCGGATACGGTTGTCAGTATCAATGGCAAGACCTTTGAGTCGTCGCCTGATTTGATTAAGTATGTCAGCGGTTTGGAACTGGGCAGTCCTGTGACGGTGGGCTATGTGACAAACGGTCAGGAAAAATCAGCTGACGGTAAGATTATCAAGCTGGTCAATGGAAAAAATGGTATCGGAATTACCCTGGTGGACCACACAGAGGTCAAGTCCTCAGTACCTATTGACTTCCAGACGGGCAATATCGGCGGTCCTAGTGCAGGTCTCATGTTCACTTTGGCTATCTATACCCAGCTGGCTGAGCCAGATTTAAGGGATGGCCGGACCATTGCAGGAACGGGAACCATTGAGCAGGACGGCAAGGTCGGCGACATTGGCGGGGCGGACAAGAAGGTCCTTTCTGCTGCCAAGGCCGGTGCCAGCATCTTTTTTGTTCCTAATAATCCTGTGGATAAGGAAATCCTAAAAGAAGATCCAGATGCCAAGACCAACTATGAGGAGGCCAAGGAGGTTGTAGAGAAAGCGGGAGTAGACATCGAGGTCGTACCTGTCAAAACAGTCCAAGATGCCATTGATTATTTGAAAAAATAGAGTTTGTGGAGTAACCTAGTTGCTCCTTTTTTCTTAAAATTGTCAGAAATTTCTTTGAAAACTGATAGGAGGAGCATTCCTGTTAAAATCATGGTATAATGGTAAGGTTAGAATGTATGAGAAACCAATAGAATGGAGGCCCAATGAAAAAAGAAATTACACCAGAAATGTATAACTACAACAAGTATCCTGGTCCTAGTTTTGCTCGGGTTGGGGACAAGGTTGTCTCTGAAAATATCGAGTTGGACTTGCTAGAAAATCACAAGGATGCCTTTGACCAGACCATTTTCGGTCAACGCTTTTCCCAGCTTATGCTCAAGTTTGACTATATTGTGGGCGACTGGGGCAATGAACAATTGCGTCTCAAGGGATTCTACAAGGATGATAAGACGGTCAAGTCTGACTTGAAAATCGGTCGCTTGGATGACTATCTGACCGAGTTTTGTAATTTTGGTTGTGCTTATTTTGTCTTGGAAAATCCAAATCCACAGGAGCTGCCTGAAGAGGTGGAGGACAGACCACGTCGTAAGCGGAGCCGGTCTCGTAACCGCAATCGCAACCAGCAGCGGACGGAGCCTATTTCCCATAAGGAACAGCAAAAGGCTCAACCGGAGAAGAAGGGGCGGGACAATCGTGCCAAGTCCAACAGGAATGACCGCAAGAAGGGGGCACGCCAGGATAAGGTGGCTGACCAGTCTCGGCACTTTACGGTCCACCATGATAAGAAAGCTGGCAAGCAGGCGCCCAAGCAGGAGCGTAGACAAGCATCGGATGCCAAAGAGACCAAGCGTAGTTTTGTCATCCGTCAGAAGTAGGGAGAAACATGAAACCATCAATTTATTCATTTAGCCAGGCCAATTTGGTGGACTGGATTTTAGAAAATGGCGAGAAGAAATTCCGCGCAACTCAGATTTGGGAGTGGCTCTACCGTTCGCGGGTCCAGTCCTTTGAAGAGATGACCAATTTGCCCAAATCTTTGATTGAAAAACTGGAGGAGAACTTTGTTGTCAATCCTTTGAAACAGCGGATTGTGCAGGAGTCAAAAGACGGTACGATTAAATACCTGTTCGAGTTGCCAGACGGCATGCTGATTGAGACGGTGCTCATGCGTCAGCACTACGGTTTGTCTGTCTGTGTGACGACCCAGGTCGGCTGTAATATCGGATGTACCTTCTGTGCCTCTGGTCTCATACCCAAGCAACGGGACTTGACCAGTGGTGAAATTGTGGCTCAAATCATGCTGGTGCAGAAATATTTGGACGAACGTGGACAGAGTGAACGTGTCAGCCACATCGTTGTCATGGGGATTGGTGAACCGCTGGATAATTACGATAACGTCATGACCTTCTTGCGGGTTGTCAATGATGACAAGGGGCTGGCTATCGGTGCCCGTCACATTACTGTGTCGACGTCTGGCTTGGCACCAAAAATCAAGGATTTTGCCCGCGAAGGCGTTCAGGTCAATCTGGCCGTGTCCCTTCACGCGCCAAATAATGACCTACGTTCCAGCATCATGCGCATCAACCGTAAGTACCCTATTGAGGTTTTGTTTGAGGCGATTGAGGATTATATCCAAACGACCAACCGTCGCGTGACCTTCGAGTACATCATGCTCAATGAAGTGAATGACGGTTTGGAACAGGCTCAGGAATTGGCAGACTTGACCAAGAATATCCGCAAATTGTCCTATATCAACCTGATTCCTTACAATCCGGTATCTGAGCATGACCAGTACAGCCGGTCGACCCGTGAGCGGACCCTTGCCTTCTTTGACCTGCTTAAGAAAAATGGGGTCAACTGTGTCGTTCGTCAAGAGCATGGTACGGATATTGATGCCGCTTGTGGTCAGCTGCGTTCCAATACGCTCAAGAAAGACCGTGAAAAGGCGCGTGCCCGCATCGCTGAAGCCAAGGCCAAGGCAGGTATTCAGGCATGAGAAGGTTATTCCTCAGTGACGGCAATTTGACTGGTCTTGGAAGAAAGATATACAAAATCTTAGCTGGAGCCTATGCTCTGGCTATTGTTTTCATGTGTTTCCTCCCGCAGTCCTGGTACCCCCAGTACAAGGATTTTTCCACTCCGGGCATCATCCAGGTCGGGCGCCTCTATTTTCTGCCGGTTCCCTTTAATAGCATCGTCAACGGTGACAAGGTCGACAGTCTGGCGGATTTGGGCTGGATTTTCCTGCAAAATGCCACCAATATTTTCCTGCTCTTTCCTCTCGTTTTGGCTCTTGTTTTTCTTTTTGAAAAATGGCGGAGCCTTCGAGCAGCTGCCCTCTATAGTTTTTGTATCAGCCTCTTCATTGAGTGCACCCAACTCTTGTTGGATCTTCTGATTGATGCCGGCCGTGTCTTTGAAATTGATGACCTCTGGACCAATACGCTGGGTGGGGTGTTGGCTTACCTGTTCTATCGGTTCTGGTACCGTATCTATAAGCAGAAGAAATAAAATGAATGATTATTCGGATTTTTCAGAAAATTCCGCAAAAACCATTGACTGCTTTCATATAATCTTGTAAAATATGTATAATTAATCAAATGACTTACGGGATTTGGTTAGTGGATGAAATAATGATGAGATTCCTTGAATATTCGTGCATGTTTATTCGTCTTGTTTCATAGAAAAACCTCACTGTTTAGCTGTTACAGTGAGGTTTTTTCTGTGTTTCAAGTGATTTATTTCCAAAAATTGTCAAATACTGTAATCGGTAGGTGGCGTTTGTGTTCTGTTTTTTTCCACCAGCCTTCGATGATTTCTTGGGCTTGGAGGTCGATGGTTTTCCCCTCTAGATAATCATCAATCTGATTATAGGTCACGCCGAGGGCTACTTCATCTGCCAGACCGGGCTTGTTTTCCTCCAAATCAGCCGTAGGAACTTTATCATAGAGTTTGCGGTCGGCACCGAGAGCAGCCAAGAGTTGCTTGCCTTGACGCTTGTTGAGGCGGAAGAGTGGGAGAATGTCTGCACCGCCATCGCCATGCTTGGTGAAAAAGCCTGTAATATTTTCTGCGGCATGGTCGGTTCCGATAACGGCACCCTTGCGTTCGCCAGCGACAGCGTATTGGGCAATCATCCGCATGCGGGCCTTGGCATTTCCCTTGTTAAAATCAGACATTGGCAGGCCAGTCGCTTTGACGGCCTCCGCCATAGCATCTGTCGCATCCTTGATATTGATGGTCAGGCTGACATCTGGCTGAATGAAAGCAAGAGCGGCTTGGGCGTCGGATTCATCAGCCTGAACGCCATAAGGGAGACGAATCGCTATGAATTGGTAGTCCTCATCTCCTGTCTCAGCCCGCATTTCTTCCATGGTTAATTGGGCCAGACGACCAGCAAGGGTGGAATCTTGACCGCCAGAAATGCCCAGAACATAGGTTTTTAGAAAGGGATTTTTTTTTAGGTAATCCTTGAGAAATTGGATAGATGTGCGGATTTCTTCTTGTGGATCAATTTTGGGCTTGACGCCCAGCTGTTGGATAATCGTTTTTTGTAAGGTCATAGGAGCCTCTCTTAGATAGATTTTGCTTGACTTTGCTTGCGAATGCGGTGGATGAGGTCCATCTTGTTATCCCAGACATCTTGGGCAAGGTCAACAGGGTAGAGCTGTGGATTGAGTACGCGCTTGTATTCGTCCCAGAGTTGGTCAATTTCTTGGTTGGCATAGGATTGAATATCCGCCAAACTTGGTAATTCATAGACCTGCTTGCCTTCTTCAAAAATAGGAACCAAGAGCGGACGAGCCTCAAAATTCTCTATCGTCTTTTTGATATAGGTGTAGGTCGGGTGGAACATGTAGATGCTGTCCATCTTGGTCACATCTGTGTCGGCAAAAGTAATATAATCGCCTTCTGACTTGCCTTTTTCTTTAGAAGTAATGCGCCAAACCTGTTTTTTACCCGGGGTAGACACTTTTTCTGCGTTGGACGATAGTTTGATTGTGTCACGCATGACTCCATTTTCCTCTTCGATGGCAACAATCTTGTAGACAGCACCGAGAGCTGGTTGGTCGTAGGCTGTAATCAATTTTGTTCCGACACCCCAGACATCAATTTTAGCCTTCTGCATCTTGAGGTTGAGGATGGTATTTTCATCCAAGTCGTTAGAAGCGTAAATCTTGGCTTCAGTAAAACCAGCGTCGTCCAGCTGTTGACGGACTTTTTTAGAAATGTAGGCCATGTCACCAGAGTCAATACGAACACCTTTGAAATTGATTTTGTCGCCCATTTCCTTGGCGACACGGATAGCGGCTGGCACACCAATACGGAGGGTATCGTAGGTATCGACCAAGAAAACGCAGTCCTTATGAGTCTCTGCATAGGCCTTGAAGGCTTGATAATCGTCGCCATAGGTTTGAACCAAGGCGTGAGCATGGGTACCAGCTACAGGAATGCCAAATATTTTGCCGGCTCGGACGTTGGAAGTGGCTGAAGCACCACCGATAAAGGCTGCGCGTGTTCCCCAGATGGCTGCATCCATTTCTTGGGCCCGGCGTGTCCCGAATTCCATCAAGGGTTCGTCCTCGATAACGGCTTTAATGCGACGGGCCTTGGTAGCAATCAAGGTCTGGTAGTTGACGATATTCAAAATAGCCGTTTCAATCAATTGGCACTGAGCCAGCGGTCCCTCAACCTGCATAATCGGTTCATTGGCGTATACCAAATCCCCTTCCTTGGCTGAACGAAGGCTCAACTTCATCTCTAAATTGGCTAAATAATCCAGAAAATCCTCTGGATAGCCCAATTCGGTCAAGTAGTCAATATCTGTCTGGCTAAAGGTCAGGTTGTTAAGATAGTGGACAACCCGCTCTAGCCCTGCAAAGACTGCGTAGCCATTTTCAAAGGGTTGCTTACGGAAATACACTTCAAAAACCGCCCTTTTATTGTGAATGTTTTGCTTGAAGTAGACCTGCATCATATTGATTTGATAGAGGTCGGTGTGCATGGTCAGGCTGTCGTCTGTATATAGAGTCATGGTATTCTCCTTTGCTAACAATAATATCATTATAACAAAAAAAATCGGGAAAACCCGATTTAAAGAACAATAGTCACCAAAATACTGGCCAAAAAGAGGAAGGGGACATAGGGCAGGGACCGAGATTTAAAGATGTAGAAGATAGCCAGACCCAGGAGGGAGCTGATTTGGACAATCCAGAGAATTTCGGTAAAGCCAAAAAGCAGGGATAGGCTGGCTAGATAGAGGAAGTCGCCTGAGCCGATAGACTTGGACATTTTTTCTGTCACAAAGGCTAGGACCAAAAAGCCACAGAAGAGCCAATTGAGTTGAGATAAGATTAGGGCTACAAGGGTAAAGACCAACCAGACCATGAAGGGATATTCCTGGTGTTTGATGTCATAAATAGTCAAGACCAGGCCGCCAAGGACCAGCACCATTTCCATAAGGGAAAGGACTTGAAAATGGCAGAGCAGGACCAAGAGACCAGACAAGACTTCCAGTCCCAGATACCAATAAGGGATTTTGGCTCTGCAGTAGCGGCATCTGGATTTGGTCAGGACTTGGGAAACAATGGGAATCAAATCCCAGGCCTTGAGCCTACGCTTGCAGGCATTGCAGTGGCTGGCAGGTGCAACGATAGATTGCTCGGGAAACCGGTCGATGACCAGACCGAGGAAGGAACCGATAGAGGCTCCAAGGAAAAATAAGATAATTGCTTTCATACCTATTAGTTCGCAAAAGGGAGAGGAAAATGAGATATTTTTTAAAATTTTTTTACAAAATTTCGATGGTACTCTGGATAATGCCAAAGGAATGGAGAGAATTCCGTATTTTTGCTTTGGTCTTGTCTGCTACAGCAGGATTTGTCAGTTTGACCGTCACAGTCGCACAATGGTCATATCCATCCATGGTCCAGACATTTAGCTGAGTGATTTCGTGAACATTTTCAAGAGCCAGGAGGACTCCTTTAACTTCTTCAAGATTTACTCCTTGCGGACTGGTTTCAAGTAAAATCTTAACATTGTTCCAAGCTTTTGGCAGGGCTTTGGAGAGGATGAAGATAGCAATACCGAGTGAGAGTAATGGGTCTAGAAAGTACCAATCAGTGAATTGAAGAATGATGGAAACAAGGATGACCGCCAGCCATCCCAAAATATCCTCTAAAAAGTGTAAGCTGAGAATGGATTCATTATGGCTATGGCCATTTTTTACAATACGAGAAGCAAAGAAATTGATGATGACAGCGATAATCCCAAGTATCAGCATCCCATCCTGATTGACAGGCTGGGGATGGAAAAGATTGGGAATGTTTTCTACAAGGATCAAGCTGGAGCCGATAATCAGAATGCTGGAAGTCAAGAGAGCAGCCAAAATATTCCATCTCTTGTAGCCAAAAGGATAGAACTTGTCAGCAGGTTTATTGGCATAGGTTTGCATGATGGCAGAGCTTCCGATGGCGAGGGCGTCACCCAAATCATGAACAGCATCTGCTAAGATGGCGCTGGAACCAAAGAGCCAGCCAAAGATAAACTCGATGATAGAAAAGCTGAGATTGAGGAGAAAAGCGATAAATGTATTTTTAGAAGATGACATGAGATTCCCTTTCTGTGTTATACTGTTTATAGGTTTATTATGTACTGTAATGAGCCGAAAAACTAGAAACAAGAGAAACGGTTTGTCTTTTTCTGAACAAATTGTTTGAAATGTACGAAAAATGGATAGACGAATTGCAAAAACAAAAAGAGCTATTTTTCAGGCTTTTTTGACCTTATTAAATGATAAAGGTTATGATGACATGCGCGTGCAGGATGTTATTGACCTGGCAGATGTGGGGCGTTCCACTTTCTATGCCCACTATGCCAGTAAAGAGGCTCTTTTGGAAGAACTTTGTCATGACCTCTTTCACCACTTATTTACAGGTCGTGAAGATGCGGATGTGAAGACTTTGTTGGCTCATATTTTCAAACACTTTCGAACCAATCAAGACCGAGTTGCCAGCCTTTTATTGTCCCGCAATGCCTATTTTCTAAGAGAACTGGAAGCGGAGCTGAAACACGACATTTTTCCAAAAGTGGTTGAAGACTACATGCAGGGCAAGGGGAATCTTCCAGAGGATTTGCTGGTACATTTTGTTGTGACCACTTTTGTGGAGACGGTCAGCTGGTGGTTGCAGCAACGCAAAAAGGTGGACGAAGCCACCTTGACCGAATATTATGTAAGATTATTAGCTTAAGGAGTGAAAATGCTTAGACCTTTACACATGGCTCATGCCTTTTTAGAAGAGATTTTAACAGACCAGGACCTAGCGGTCGATGCGACTATGGGAAATGGCCATGACACGCTATTTTTAGCCCAGCGAGCAGGAAAAGTTGTGGCCTTTGATATTCAGGAACAAGCCCTGACCACAACAGCTGAAAAACTAGAAAAAGCTGGCTTGACCAACGCCCAATTGGTCTTGACTGGTCATGAAAACCTGGACCAGTATGTAGATGAGTGTAAGGTAGCTATTTTTAATCTAGGCTATTTACCGTCAGCGGATAAATCGGTCATCACCCTACCTGATACGACCTTGGAGGCCATTCAAAAAGTCCTGGACCGCCTGGTGGTAGGTGGCCGTCTGGCCATCATGATTTACTATGGTCATGAGGGTGGAAGTAGAGAAAAGGATGCTGTGCTGGACTTTGTGAAAGGATTGGACCAGACTGTCTTTACAGCCATGCTCTACCAGCCCCTCAATCAGGTCAATACACCGCCATTTTTGGTCATGGTAGAACGGATGAAGTAGTTTAGTGCTATCCTACTGAGAAAGCGGAGGTGATTCTATCAGTCATACATTTATCTTGATACTCTTATTGATTCTATTGATTGTGTCCAATACCCTTTATAGGCTCAATCCAAAACTGCCCCTGCCCTTTGTCCAGCTGCTCTTGGGGGTCCTGGTCGGTGCCTTGTTTGGTGACGAAACTGTAGGGATTGACGCCGGGCTTTTCCTGGCCCTGGTCATTGCTCCCCTCAACTTCCGTGAGGGACAGGAGAGTGATATTGAGAGCTTGAAGCGACATAAGTCTACTATTGCTTACTTGATTTTTCCTCTGGTCTTTTTGACCACTCTGGCTATTGGTGGTTTGGCAGGCTATCTTCTCCCAGTGGAAATTCCCCTGCCACTTAGCTTTGCCCTGGGAGCTGCCTTAGCTCCGACGGATGCTGTGGCCTTTCTGGCCTTGTCCAAACGCTTTAAGTTTCCCAAGAAGTTAGAAGAAATCCTGACCCTGGAAGGCTTGCTCAACGACGCGAGTGGCCTGGTTGCCTTCCAATTTGCCATCCTGGCCTTGACGACCGGGACCTTTTCCCTCCTGCAGGCCAGTGGGCAATTGGGCTGGGTTTTGCTTGCTGGTGCCCTTGTTGGCTTACTCTTTGTATTCTTGCACCGAGCGGCCGTTTCTATTCTGGAAAAATTAGATGCGGCTGATGTTGCTGGGGTCCTCTTGCTGGAAATCTCCTTGCCTCTCTTGGCCTATCTAGTAGCTAGTTATCTAGGCGGGTCAGGCATTATCGCCGTCGTGATTGCAGGTCTTTTCCAGTCCAAGCAATTGAAGAAAATGTCCCTCTTTGATGCGCGTGTCAACCGAGTGACGTTCATTATCTGGGAGACTCTGAGCTTTATTCTCAATGGCTTTGTCTTTATCGTTTTTGGTTATGAATTTACCCGGATTGTCCAGCCGGCCTTGAAGAATCCCTTCATCAGTAATGCTTGGCTGATGACGACGGTCTTGGTCTTGACTGCCAGTCTCTTTCTGGTTCGATTTGTGGGTATTTTCCTGTTGAAATTAGTTAAGAAATCTGGCGATTACCAACTAAAGAACCTGCTTATCTTGACCTTTTCTGGAATGAAGGGCTCGGTTTCCATAGCAACCATTCTCCTGCTGCCGGAAGTGGATCAGACAACCTACAGTCTCATCCTCTTTACGGTCGGCATGGTTACCCTCTTTAGTTTCCTGACCGGTCTCCTTGTCCTGCCCCTTTTAGCAGAACCTCGAACAGAGGCGACCATCCCAGAAGGTCCCGCACGCTTGGCGATTTTGAAGGAAGTGATTGATGTCTTGGAAATGGATGTGGAGCATGCCAACAATCCTAGTACTATCTATGCAGTTATCGGTCAATACTATAAGCGGATGGAAAATCTGCAACGCCAGCTCATTCCTGTGGAGCAACGACGTGAAGTTGCCAAATTACGCTTGAAAATCCTAGAAATTGAACGAGCTGGTCTTGAAAAACGGTTTGAAGAGGGCCTGTTGGATATGCCTTCCTACCGGATTTACCAATCCTATCTCAGCGAAATGGAGCAGGACATCAACCGAGACTTGGTAGCTACCTGGACCTATCTATTTATGATTGGTCGCCGGGTCCTGGCCAAGTGGTACCATGAATGGGTGGAATTGGTGAAAAACAAGGGACGACGGATGAAAGCTGACAATCAACATGGTCATCCAGCCCTGTCAGATTTGTTTATTGCAAATACGGTTGATATCATTGCCTTCCTCAATAGTTGCCAGTCAAACTATCCCAAGGACTATCTGACTATTCTCAAGCACTACCGGGTCTACCAGTCCAAGCTTGTCTTGGCTGGGGTTCGAGTAGAAGACCTGATTGGTCGTCTCAAGCCGGATAATTTGGAGGATTTGCTGCGAGGATTTTACCTGGAAAGGAAGATTGTGGCCGAATACGAGGCAGATCAGCTCATTTCCAATCAGGTTGCCAAGGACCTTCGCCGCAATATCAACCAGCTGGAAAGCTACAGTTTACGGGAATTTGATTCATTTTAATAGTGGGCTCGTAAGCTAATTCAAATAAACAGCAAAAAACCAGGTTTTCCTGGTTTTTTAGTCTAATATTGGCTTGATAAAAATCCGTTCCTCCCCGAGTTCAATCAGTTCGACCTGATTGCCATAGAAGTCACCCAAAAGTTCAGGCGTCAGGATTTTCTCCTTTGGTCCTTGGGTCAAAACCTTGCCTTCCTTGAGCAGGAGGACATGGCTGAAGTTGCTGGTGATTTCCTCCGCATGGTGGGTCACAAAGATGATAGCAGGCGCCGTCGGTAGCTGACAGATATGGTCGATATGCTGGAGTAGGCGCTCACGAGCCAAGAGGTCCAGACCAACCGTCGCCTCGTCCAAAATCAAAATTGCTGGATTTTCCATAAGACTGCGGGCAATCAGCAGCAGCTGACGCTCCCCCTGCGACAGACTAGCATAGGTCCGCCCAATCAAATGCCCCGCACGAATTTCCCGCAACATGGCTGTGGCCTCATCGATTTCTGCCTGACCGTATTCCTTGTAAAGAATGGAGGACTTATACTTTCCTGTCAGGACAATCTGCTCTGCCGTCAGGTCGATAGGAAAACGTTCGGCTAGAAAGGAGCCAACCACACCGATTTTTGTACGGAGGCTGGGGATGTCCCCTCTGCCAAATTCAACTCCGAGAACAGTCAGGTCCCCAGACGATTTCCAAAATTCTGCCATGAGAATGCGTAGCAGTGTAGATTTTCCAGCCCCGTTAAGACCCAGGATGGCCCAGCGCTCGCCTTCCTTGAATTCCCAGTTGATGTCCTCTAGTAAGTTTTTACCCTGTCGGCGGTAGCTGACATTTTTCATTGAAATAATCATGACCCATCTCCTCATCTTTTTGACCATTTTACCACAGAATGAAAGATTCAGCACATTTCTAGCAAATTTTAGAAATTGTGGTATAATAGGAATGCTATAACTTTTATTTTAGGAGACATTCATATCATGGAAGACCCCGGTAGTCAGACCATTTACATTCAATTATTTGTTTTGCTCTTGTTGACCCTGCTCAACGCCTTTTTCTCGGCTTCAGAGATGGCCCTGGTGTCGCTCAACCGCTCTCGTGTGGAGCAGAAGGCAGCCGAGGGGGAGAAGAAGTACATTCGCCTGGTTTCCGTCTTGGAAAATCCAAATAACTTCTTATCGACCATACAAGTCGGCATCACCTTCATCTCCATTCTTTCGGGTGCAAGTTTGGCTAGTGATTTAGGTGCGATTTTGGCCCAGTGGCTGGGCGATTCGGCTACAGCTCAGACAGCTGGCTATTGGTTGGCTCTGGCACTTTTGACCTTTATTTCCATTGTCCTTGGTGAGCTTTATCCCAAGCGGATTGCCATGAATATGAAGGAAAATCTAGCAGTTGTAACGGCTCCTGTCATTATTTTTCTTGGCAAGATTGTCAGCCCCTTTGTCTGGCTGCTTTCAGCTGCGACCAACCTGATTAGCCGTATCACACCTATGAATTTTGATGATGCGGATGACCAGATGACCCGTGACGAGATTGAGTATATCTTGACCAAGAGCGAGCAGACCTTGGATGCGGAAGAAATCGAGATGCTGCAGGGGATTTTCAATCTGGACGAGCTCATGGCCCGTGAGGTTATGGTTCCTCGTACCGATGCTTTCATGGTGGATATTGATGATGAAATTGCCGCCATTATGGCTGAAATTCTCAAGCAAAACTTTTCTCGTATCCCAGTCTACGAAGGCGACAAGGACAATGTGATTGGCCTGATTCATACAAAGAAAATCTTGGCGGAAGGCTTTACCAACGGCTTTGATAATCTCAATATTCGCCGCATCATGCAAGAACCGCTCTTCGTACCGGAGACAATTTTTGTGGATGATTTGCTCAAGGCCCTTCGCAATACCCAAAACCAAATGGCTATTTTGCTGGACGAATACGGTGGCGTTGCTGGTCTTGCTACCTTGGAAGACCTTCTGGAAGAAATTGTCGGTGAAATCGATGATGAGACCGATAAGACAGAAGTCTTTGTCCGTGAAATTGCAGACAATACCTTTATCGTTCAGGGGAATATGACCCTCAACGACTTCAATGAACATTTTGATATGGAGTTGGAGAGCGATGATGTGGATACCATTGCCGGCTATTATCTGACAGGTGTGGGTACCATTCCAAGCCAGGAGGAAAAAGTTTCCTTTGAGGTGGACAGCAAGGGCCACCACCTGGTTCTCAGCAATGATAAGGTGAAAAATGGTCGTGTGACCAAGCTGAAGATTCTTATCACACCGATTGAAGAAGATTCAAACGAGAAGGATTAGGAAACTAGTCCTTCTTTTTTTGCATTTTTATCGGAAATAGGCTAGACTAATAGCTTATTAAGAAAAGTGGAGAAGTGTTATGAGAAATTTGATTGTATTTTTGCATTCGTCAGTAGACGGCATGGTTGAGGGACCAAATGGTACCATGGATATTGGCTTTGTAGCTTACAATGAAGAATTGGAGGCGGTAGCCAATCAGGTCCTGTCTACTGTCGATACAATCCTGTGGGGACGCAAGACCTATGAGATGATGTATGGCTACTGGCCGACTATGCTGGACAATCCTGATGCTAGTGACCATGAGAGAAACCATGCTGCCTGGATTGAGAAGGTTGAAAAGTTGGTCTGCTCGACCAGCCTAGAGAAAGCGGGTTGGAACAATACGAGCTTGCTTAAAGGTGACATTGTTTGACAGTTGAAGCAGCTAAAAATGCAAGAAGGTGGAGATATTCTGGTCTTGGTGAGCTCACGTCTGGCTAAATTTCTCATGGAAGAAGGCCTAGTAGATGTATTGAAATTAAGCATTTCTCCTGTATCTTTCGGTGGTGGATTCCGTCTTTTGGAGGGGATTACAGCAGAATTTCAGCTTCAATAGAGCCAGGTTCTGAAGTCTGGCGTGCTGGCTGTGACTTATGAGATAAAATAAAAATCCTGAATATAGGATTTTAAATAAAATTTGGTAAAAAGAAGAGGCATCCCGATTGGAATGCCTTTTTCTACCGATTAAGCTAGCCTCTGGGACTATCTTAACGACGGATTTCTTTGATACGAGCTGCTTTACCTTGAAGAGCACGCAAGTAGTACAATTTAGCACGACGTACTTTACCGTAACGAACAACCTCAATCTTGTCAACACGTGGAGTGTGGATTGGGAATGTACGTTCAACACCTACACCACCAGAGATTTTACGTACAGTGTACATTTCTGAGATGCCTTGGCCTTTACGAGAGATAACAACACCCTCGAAAATCTGGATACGTTCGCGGTTACCTTCGACAACCTTAGCGTGAACACGTACAGTGTCACCAGGACGGAAAGAAGGGATGTCAGTGCGAAGTTGACCTTCTGTCAAACTTTGGATCAATGGATTCATTTTTTTCTCCTATCTTTGTCAATCATAGGTGCTTTTAAACCCAGCGGATAAACTGTATTTTTGTGCGTCCATTACACACGAAAAATATTCTACCTTATTTTGATAGATTTGTAAAGTAATATGCTGGATCTTAGAAAAAAGTGAAAGAAGGATGGGCTCGGTTTTGGGACAAATCATGAAAACGTATTATTTTTCTTTTCAAGGTAAATCCCAACCTTTCTCTCGGGTTTGTGTTATACTGGATAAGTTGCAAGTCTGATGTCGGCTCGTTCGCGACCGATAGAATGTATTGTTACAAAAAAAGCCGTATAAGACAGCTTCGCACTGTCTTGTTAGAAAAGAGAAAACATTGAAATTTACAGATTTACAGTTGTCCGAAGACATTTTGCTTGCCGTTGAGAAGGCGGGGTTTGAAACACCGTCACCTATCCAAGAGCAGACTATTCCGCTTGCTCTTGAAGGCAAGGATGTGATTGGTCAGGCCCAGACGGGGACTGGGAAAACCGCAGCTTTTGGTCTGCCAACCCTCAACAAAATTGACATCGACAATCAAGCTGTTCAAGCCTTAATTATTGCTCCAACACGTGAGTTGGCAGTGCAAAGTCAGGAAGAACTCTTCAAATTTGGTCGTGAAAAGGGTGTAAAAGTTCGCTCTGTTTACGGAGGTTCTAGCATTGAAAAACAAATCAAGGCCCTTCGTTCAGGTGCCCATATCGTAGTTGGTACACCTGGTCGTCTTTTGGACTTGATTAAGAGAAAAGCCCTCAAGCTTGACGGAGTTGAAACCCTCATTCTTGATGAGGCGGATGAAATGCTCAACATGGGCTTCTTGGACGATATTGAAGCGATTATCGAACGTGTGCCAGCAAGTCGCCAGACCCTTCTATTTTCTGCGACCATGCCTGAGCCAATCAAGCGTATCGGTGTCAAGTTCATGAAAGAGCCTGAGCACGTTAAGATTGCGGCCAAGGAATTGACCAACGTCAACGTGGATCAATACTATATCCGTGTCAAAGAAAATGAGAAATTTGACACTATGACACGCCTCATGGATGTTGACCAGCCAGAATTGTCTATCGTCTTCGGTCGTACCAAACGCCGTGTCGATGAATTGACTCGTGGACTCAAACTGCGTGGCTTCCGTGCAGAAGGGATTCACGGAGATTTAGATCAAAATAAACGCCTGCGTGTTATCCGCGATTTCAAGGGAGATCAAATTGATGTTCTCGTTGCGACAGACGTTGCAGCGCGTGGATTGGATATCTCAGGTGTGACACATGTCTACAACTACGATATTCCACAAGACCCTGAAAGTTACGTACACCGTATCGGTCGTACAGGTCGTGCTGGCCAGTCTGGTCAATCGATCACCTTTGTTTCGCCAAATGAAATGGGTTACTTGGCTATCATCGAAGAGTTGACCAAGAAGCGTATGAAGGGGCTCAAGCCTGCGACCGCTGAAGAGGCTTTTGAAGCCAAGAAGAAAGTTGCTTTGAAAAAGATTGAGCGTGACTTCGCAGACGAGACCATTCGTGGAAACTTTGATAAGTTTAAGAAAGACGCAGTTAAGTTGGCGGCCGAATTTACCCCTGAAGAGCTTGCTCTATACGTACTCAGCCTGACCGTACAAGATCCAGATAGCTTGCCAGAAGTGGAAATCGCGCGTGAAAAACCATTGCCATTCAAGTTTGCTCCTGGTCAAGCCAAGGGCAAAGGTGGACGTGGTGGTCGCGACCGTGATCGCGGTGGCCGTCGTGATGGAGACCGCAACCGAGACCGTGGAGGACGCCGTGGAGACCGCAACCGTCGCGATGACAAGTTCAAACGTGATAACCGCCGTCAAGACAACAAAAAACCACACCAACGCACCTCAAGTGAAAAGCAAACAGGCTTTGTAATTCGCAATAAGGGTGAGAGATAAAGTTGAAACTGCTTCCTAATTGGAGCAGTTTTTGTTATACTAGAAGTAGTAAAACAGGAGGGTTGACCATGGGCATTTTGACAATGGATAAAGCCTTTGTATTCTAAAAAACAATACAAAGGAGAAAGACATGATTACTTACAAACAAAATCCTCAACTCGACTTTCAAGCAGTCATTGAAATCTATGATTCAGTTGGTTGGACAAATTATACTGACCGGCCTACCATGTTACAGAAGGCCTTGGAACATAGTCTGCTCGTTCTTGCGGCCTTTGACGGTGACCGTCTAGTGGGTCTCTTGCGAGCAGTTGGTGACGGGCAATCAATCGTTTTTATTCAGGACATCTTGGTTCTGCCAACCTATCAACGACAAGGGATTGGGCGTCATCTTTTGGAACAGGTCATTGCCTATTTCCCAGGTATTTATCAGCTTCATCTCTTGACGGACAATACTGAGAAAACACGGTCTTTTTATGAGGAACTTGGCTTTACAGCTGTTGAAAGATTGGACTGTGTTGCTTATACTTATGTAAAATTAAGAACAATTTAGAAATGGAGAGGCTGGTCGACCAGCCTCTTGCTTTGAGCAGATAATTTGAATTTCAAATCAAAAAGAGTAGAATATAATTATCAATAGTTAGTAACACGGAGAAAAACAATGGCAAGTCTATTAATCGTAAAAGCCCACCCACTTGATGCCCAAAAATCCTACGCCTTACGAGCCTTGGAAGAGTTTCAAACTCGTTACGCCAGTTTGCACCCAGAAGATCAGATAGAAGTAGTGGATGTTTTTGAAGACCAGATTCCAGCCTTGGACAAATCCTTGTTAGCGGCTATGGGAGCAGCTAAAAAAGGCGAGAATATTAGTCCTGAACAAGCAAAGCAATTGGACCGTTACAATGCCTTGACCCAGCAATTTCTTGCAGCTGATAAGATTGTCGTCGTCAATCCTCTCTGGAATCTCAATGTGCCAAGTCAGTTGGTATCTTGGGTCAATACCATCAATGTAGCAGGCCTGACCTTTAAGTATGGTTCAGAAGGCTCTATCGGTTTGGTCAAGGACAAAAAGCTCCTGCACATCCAGTCCAATGGTGGTGTTTATGCAGGTCAGGATCCAGCTGCCCAGTACATCAAGTCTATCTTTGAATTTTTAGGCTTTGAAGATATTCATCAAGTCTTTATCGAAGGGCAATCGGCTGATCCGAGCCAGGCTCAGGCTATTTTTGAAGAGGTAATGGCTAAAATTGATCGGATTTTAGAAAGATTTTAAACCAAAACCTCGACCTATTTGGGTCGAGGTTTTTTTGTCATTTCTGCGATGTAGTCTAACTTGCTCTGCCGACTGCGTTTCTTAAACAAAGCCTCGGCAGACATGGCTTCCTGCTTGCTGGAAAAGGCTTCTTGGTAGACCAGGCTGACAGGCAAGCGTGCGCGGGTGTACTTGGCCCCTTTCCCACGATTATGGGTAGCAAGCCGCTTCTCCACATCAGTCGTATAGCCAGTATAAAGACTCCCGTCGGTACATTCCAAGACATAAAAGTAGGCCTTATTTACCATAATAAATCTCACGAATGGCAGGAGTGTAGTCGCCGTTTTCCTCATGGACAACCAGAGGTGGCAGGATGTGTAGCCCATCTACCGATCCGTCCTTGATAGCCTCAATTAGCAACATATTGGCCTCCTTGCTGGCCTTGGGATAGACAAACTGGATGCGTTTGGGAGCCAATTTGTAGGTTCTCAGCGTGTCTAAAATATCCAAAAATCGATCTGGTCTATGCACCATGGCCAAGCGACCATTGGACTTGAGCACCTGTTGGGCCATCTGACAAATGCTGTCTAGGTTGGTTGCAATCTCGTGTCTGGCTAGCAGGTAATGCTCGCTTTCATTGAGGTTTGACTCTTTATCTACCTTGAAGTAGGGAGGATTGCAGAGCATCAAATCAACCTTGGACCGCAGATCATACTGGGGTAGATTTGCCAAGTCATCATTGATAACGGAAAGTTGTTCCTCCAGACCGTTGAGGACAATGGAACGGCGGTTCATATCCGCCAAGCGTTCCTGTAATTCAACCTGAATAATCTGGGCCTTGGTGCGTGTAGAAGCAAAGAGCCCCACCGCCCCATTTCCGCTACAAAGATCAACAATTAGCCCCTTCTGAGCAGGCATTTTTGGAAAGCGAGAGAGGAGGACGCTGTCAATCGAGTAGCTAAAAACCTCCCGATTTTGAATAATCTGAACATCTGTCGAGAAGAGCTGGTCAATCCGCTCCCCGTCTAATAAAACTGGATTGTGCATGAGATTATTATAGCATATCGCAGGCTGTTTAGGTGGGGAAGGAAACACGGAGGTCTAGGATTTTTCTTTCAAATGGATTTTTTAAAACAAGTTTGTTTACATTTGTAGTCAATTGTTGTAAAATATAATTACAAATGTAGTCAAAGGAGAGAAAAAAGAAAAATGCAAAAAGAAAGTATTAGTGTATCAGGCATGACCTGTGCCTCTTGTGCCATGACAGTGGAAAAAGCTGTTGGGAAATTGACAGGAGTAGAGGAAGCCAGCGTCAATTTGGCAACTGAAAAATTGAGTGTCAGTTTTGATGAAAATGTCTTGAGCCTTAGCGACATTGGTCATGCAGTTGAAAAGGCTGGTTATGGCTTGGTCCGCAACCTTATTACAGAAACCTATGCTATTGAGGGCATGACCTGTGCTTCCTGTGCCATGACGGTAGAAAAGGCGCTAGGGAAACTGGCTGGTATGGAAGAAGTGGCTGTCAATCTGGCAACGGAAAAGGCAACGATGACATATGACAAGGATCGCTTAGATGCAGCTGCGATTCTGTCTGCCGTTGAGCAGGCTGGTTACAAGGCTGTCTTGCCACAAACAAATTCGCCTGTTACAGCTGTCGAAAGTAAGGAACAATATCAATCAGATTTGTGGTCCCGTTTTATCTGGTCAACTGTGTTCACCCTGCCCGTACTCTATATCGCCATGGGGCCAATGTTACCGGGTGGTGGTTTACCTTTACCTGCCTTTCTTCATCAACCCTTGACTTTCGCCTTGGTTCAACTATTTCTGACTCTGCCGGTCATGTATATTGGGCGCGCCTTCTATCAAAAAGGTTTTAAGACACTGTTTGCAGGCCATCCCAATATGGACAGCTTGATTGCGGTGGGAACTAGCGCAGCTCTTGTGCAAGGTCTGATTATGACGGTTCTGATTGCGAGAGGTCAGGCGGATCTGTCGCATGGGCACCCCGAGCTCTATTTCGAGTCTGCCGCTGTGATTTTAACCTTGATTACCCTTGGGAAACACATGGAGGCCCTGTCCAAAGGATGGACGTCCGATGCCATCAAGAAATTGATGAACCTAGCTCCTAAGACAGCCAGACTAATCCGCGACGGGCAAGAAGTCACCCTTCCCTTAGAACAAGTCCAAGTTGGGGATGTCTTGCAGGTCCGTCCGGGTGAACAAATTCCAGTTGACGGAAAAGTTCTCCAAGGTCAATCGACCGTGGATGAGTCTATGCTGACGGGAGAAAGTTTGCCGGTCAAAAAAGCAGTCGGTGATAGCGTAGTGGGTGCCACACTCAATCAGCATGGTGCCTTTCAAATGCAAGCGACCAAGGTTGGAGCAGATACGACTCTGGCACAAATTATTCGGCTGGTTGAAGAGGCACAGGGTTCTAAAGCGCCCATTGCCCAGCTGGCTGACCGTGTTTCAGCGGTTTTTGTGCCGATTGTTATGGTCCTGGCCCTCCTATCTGGGTTAGCATGGTGGACCTTGGGGCAAGAGCCTTGGATTTTCTCTCTTTCCATCACTATTTCAGTGCTGGTCATTGCCTGTCCTTGTGCTCTGGGACTTGCGACACCGACGGCTATTATGGTCGGGACTGGTAAGGGGGCGGAAAATGGTCTCCTCTTCAAGTCAGGTCAAGCCGTTGAGGTCCTTCAAAAGGTCGACACCATCGTTTTCGACAAGACGGGAACCATTACCCAAGGCAAACCTCAAGTGACGGACATGACAGTTTTCAGTTCTGCCACTGAGGAAGAAGTTCTCCAGCTGGCAGCAAGTGCGGAGCAATACTCTGAGCATCCGCTGGCTCAAGCCCTGCTCAAATCCGCAGAGGACGCTGGATTATCTCTTCTCCCTAGTCAGGATTTCCAAGCCCTTTCCGGTCGCGGTTTGTCGGTGAAAATAGCAGAGCAGACTATTTTGTTGGGCAATGAAAAGCTGATGAAGGAGTCTGGGATTGCGCTTGGCTCTGCCATTGCGACAGCAGAAACCTACGCCAACCAAGCCAAGACGCCTGTCTATCTGGCAGCAGACGGACACTTGTTGGTAGTCATTGCCATTGCTGACCAAGTAAAACCATCCAGTCACGCAGCCATCCAGGCTTTGCACCAGATGGGATTGGAAGTGGTCATGCTGACAGGGGACAATGAGAAAACAGCTCAGGCCATTGCTGACCAAGTGGGAATTGACACCGTCATCAGCCAAGTCTTGCCAGAGGACAAGGCCAATCAGGTCAAGGCCCTACAAGCCCAAGGCAAGCAGGTAGCTATGGTCGGAGACGGCATCAATGATGCTCCTGCCTTGGCCCAAGCCGAGGTTGGTATTGCCATTGGTTCTGGTACTGATGTCGCTATCGAAACGGCAGACTTGGTTCTCATGCACAGTGATTTGATGGATGTTCCTAAGGCTGTTCGACTGAGCCAATTGACCATGAAAACCATCAAGCAAAATCTCTTCTGGGCCTTTGCCTACAATGTCATCGGCATTCCGATTGCCATGGGCCTCCTCCATCTCTTCGGCGGTCCCCTTCTCAATCCAATGCTGGCTGGAGCAGCCATGGCCCTCAGCTCTGTATCTGTCCTGCTCAATGCCCTGCGTTTGCGGACCAGAAAATTGATTTAAGCAAATTTGTGTCAATCTCTACATCTTTAGTCAAATTAGTGGTAATTTTTTCAAAAAACGCTTACAATGGGTATAGCAATCGGAAGGAGATTGAAAATGACGACATTTATCGGAAAAGAAGTGACCCTAGTAGGTCCACGTTTGCAGGTTGGTGACAAGGCGCCTGACTTTGTCCTCATGGACAATGAACTCAATCTCAAGAGTCTCAAGGACTATGGCAAGAAGACCAAGATTATCAGCGTCGTGCCGTCCATTGATACAGGTATTTGTGATACCCAGACCCGCCGTTTTAATGAAGAGCTGGCTGGCAAGGAAGACACAGTGGTTATCACGGTTTCTGTCGACCTACCATTTGCCCAAAAGCGCTGGTGTGGAAATTCTGGCCTGGAGTCTGCAGTGACCCTGTCCGACTATTATGACCATGCCTTTGGAAAATCCTATGGCCTTCTCATGCAGGAGTGGAACCTCTTGGCGCGTGCGGTCTTTGTCCTCAATGCCGACAATGAAATCACCTACGTAGAATACCTGGACAATGTCAACGAACACCCAGACTATGAAGCGGCTTTAGAGGCTGTCAAATAAAAGAATATAACGGTGTCTGAACAGGCATCGTTTTTTGATAGCAAAAAGCCACCATTTTCGAGGTGGCTTATTTTAGCTTATATCTTTGTAGGACTTTAGCAGTTGCTAATCGGATAAAGGTCAGATAGAAAACTGTCACTCCAGCCATTACCAGCAGGAGTTTCTGTAATTGTTCCCTGATAGATATGGTAGATAGAGTATTTGTGCCGACAAGTAGAGGATAGTCTTCTTGGAAGGTAAATTGGAACTGATGTGCCAATAGAAGTAGCATGAACAGGATGAGAGTATAGATCGCAACTTGGAGGAGAAGAGCAAGTAAGGTCAGGCTAGTGGCATATTGACTAGGGGATAGTCCGTTGATAAGGAGGAGGCCACGATGTTTGGAAAGGTCGGTCATGAGGAGCCAGACTATCAAAGAGCAGATGACAAGGGGGATGATATAGATACTAGCTGGAAGAAATTGTAACAAGGTCAGATAAAAGTCCTTGGGAGCAGTAGGGTAGTGAAAGGTAAGAGTTTGCTCTAGAACTTTTTTATAGACTGTGATACGTTCTGCCAGTTCGCTACTCGTAAAATGATTGACTCTATTTCCCTTTGCCTCCCAGTTTTGCAAGGTCTGGTAGAGTTCTAACTCCGTTTCCAAGACCTCCTGACTTTTTCCTTGGATATGTTCCTTTTCTAAGTAGGTGGTCGTCAGTTCCAAGAGTTTTTTATAATAATCCATGCTTTCCTGGTCTAAGGCTTGGACTTCCTTATCGTCAGCATACAAGACAATTTCAGCTTCTTTTTTGATTTGTATGATACGGGTTCGATCCTCAAATCGTAGGTTTTCGGCCTCTAGAACATTCCGATAGGACAGAGCAAGTGGGATAAGAGCCACAGCAGTCATGAGGGCTAGAAAAATAGCATTACGTTTCAGTCGTAGAATGAAAAGAGTTAGGGTGTTCATAGTCAGACCTCCCTATTCAAATAGTTCTTTATAGATTTCTTCGGACTGGTGCTCCTGAATGCTAATATCCAAAATTTTCACCTGACAAGTCATGACTTGGTCAAGGTAGAAATGCAGACTATGAACACTGGTATCTACCTGAATGCTATCATTGACCAAAGTCAATCCCTCTACTTGTCTAAGTTTCTGATAAACTGTCTGATTGTCACTAGTCTGAACGGTATATTGTCGCCCAACCTGTTCCAGTTTCCACTCAATGATTTTTCCCTGTTTAAGAAAGAGCAGTTGGTCGGTTAGTTGGTCCACTTCGTTTAATTGGTGGGAAGACACGATAATGGTTGAACCATTTTTGGCTAGTTTCTGGAGCAATTTTCTGGTCTGGATGTAGCTGGTTGGGTCCAAGCCGTTCAAGGGTTCATCCAAGAGCATGACCTGGGGCTTGTTCATAATACCGATAGCCAGCAGGAGATGTTGTTTCATTCCTAGGGAATAATTTTTGACAGGGATATTCACATAATCACGGATGCCGATTTCTTGGATGACTTCCTCAATCCGCTCTTTTGGTAAACCTTGGATAGTTTGGACCAATCGCAAATGCTCCAGCCCCGTCAATTCAGGGTAGAGGACACGGTTGTCCTGCAGGTAGGCAAAGGTTTGGTAGACAGTTGGATTATCGTGCTTTTTGCCATTTATTGAAATCTCTCCCGAATCAAAGGTTTGCAGGTTGGCAATGCAGTCTAGGAGGGTTGTCTTTCCAGAACCGTTTGGTCCAATCAAGGCCCAGATTCCAGGTTCCACCAGTTCTAGGTTTAGCTGGTCTAGTATTTTCTTTTTTCCGTAGGATTTGCACAAATTGTGAATGGATAATCGCATGGTTAGACCTCACTTTTTCTTGTCAGGAGATAGAATTGCAGGATATAGATGAGCAGGTTACTGATGAGAAGAACCATAAAGACTTTTGGAATGCTGTATCCTGTTAATTGTTGGTAGATGATAGCACTTCCGTCCGCCAGATTGCCTGCATTCCAAAGGCTGAATGGATTGAAGATATGGGGATAGAAGTTGGCAGAGATGACAAGTCCTAGTGTGACAACCAGTCCAGCCAGTCCATTTTTTAAGACTCTAGCCAAGGTCTGTGCCACTCCCAGCAGAAATAGAAGGTAGAGATAGTGCATGCCACAGGCCAGCAAGATGACTTGATATATAGGTTTAATGGCTGTAGTGATAAAACTGTAAGCCAGTCCACTACTGCTATAGGTGGTAACGGGATAGATCCAGCTACTATTGCCATTTAGCAAAAATGCGATGAGCAAATGGCTCAGATAGAGGGTGAGAAAGAGGGCAGTATAGAGTGTTAGGAAGGCTAGGTATTTATTGGTTGTGATTCGGATTCTAGTCAGCCCTAGGGTCTGTAAAAGGCGAATCTGCCGGCTAGTTCCCTGCTGGTCTTTGATGAAAAAATTGGTGAAAGTTAAGAGAAAGAGGGGAAGGGTGATGACCAGGCCCAGCTGTTTTTGTCCCTGCCAGATTTCATGACTGGTTCCTTTTAAGGCCTGCTGGCCCAGGCTCTTGACGATTTCTCTATCTGTTGGTGTTTGGGGATGTTCAAAGGCTGTTAGGTAAAGCTCAGTTGGAAAGGCTGAGGGTATCTCCTTTTCTAGCAGATACTTGGAAATCAAGTAGGTATTTTCGATAGTTTGTGGGGTAAATTCATAGCTTCGGTAGGAATGGCTGATGTATTGGCCATCCCGCTGATAGTGCTGGATATTTTTCTCATAAAAATAGGTCCAGTCCTCCTTCTTGACCGCCTCAATCTCCTTTTGGTAGTTGGCAATATAGTCTGTAAAGAAGTCCTTTTCAGCCTGATAATCTTCTTTGCTGAGGGCTTGTTTCTGATACTGTGTTTCTAAATCTTGTATGATATTTTCAAATTTTTGAATGTATTGTTCATAGTTCTGGATGACCTTTAATTTAGCTTGCCGATTGTGGTAGCCTGCTAGAAATGAACTAGACAGGATGGCAATCAGCATGACCAAGATAGCGAACAAGTTTTTCTTGCTACGGAAAAATAGCTTACCTTCAATTTGAAACATAGATACCTCCAAAAGAGAAGAGATTGTAGGGACAGGTATTAATTTTTATCTAGAGATAGTTCCTGAATAATATGCTAAGTAACTACCGTCACTAGTTTTTTGATAATCGGTTAAGCATAAAGAGCCAGAATATCTTACGCTATTTCGGTATTCTGTCTATTATTTAGTTTGAGTTAGATTACGAACTACAAAAAATTTTCTGTCAATGTAATAGGAACGAGGGATTGCTGCCACTCTTAGAGAGGTTTCAGCATTTACAGATAGAGTTGTAGTTGTTGCTAGTATAGGGCTAATGATAGATAGTAGCAAGGCTGAACGCAAAACAATCTTTTTTATGTTGTATTCTCCATTCTTTTGTAGAAAACCTCTTTTCTGCATACTATTATATTAATTTTTTTAAATGTAGTCAATATAAAAATGAAAATTTTAATATAAAAATGAGTAAATTCATTCCGGAATAGTGTATAATATTATTAAATAAATTTGGAGTATGTTATGAATAGTATAAGTGGTAGTCGTTTTAAGCAACGAAGAAAAGAACTTGGACTGACTCAGAGTGCTTTAGCTAAGGATATTTGTGAGCAGAGTTTGATTAGTAGAATCGAAAATACCAACCTTTCTCCCTCATCGGAAATTCTTTTCCTATTGTCTAATAGGCTGGGTGTGACCATGAATTATTTTTTTGAGGAATTTGTTCAAGAAAGTAGACATAGTATAGGGAAAATACGAACTATTTTCTCCCAACAATTGCTTCTCAGAAATTATGAAATTGTAGAGCAATTGTATGTGAAAGAGGTGGAAAGCAAGCACTTATTGAATGAGGAAGATAAGGCCTATTTAGATTATATTTTTATCTTGGTTCGATTTTACTTATACAATGAAAGGGATTTTGCGACAAAAGAGTTTGATAGACTAAGTGCCATTATCGCTCCTCATTACTATTTTTATTTAGATTTTTTGAACAGCTACGCCAGTTTTCTAGGTGAAGTTGGTGAAGATGACAAATATATGGAGTTAATCAGCAATGTAAAATCAGAGGTAAATAAGCTTGATTTATCAACCAATGCCGACTTTCAAGCCTATATAAAGATTGGTTACAATTATGCTAGATTTCTTCTAAAACGAAAACAGACGAACTTAGCTTTAGATGAAGTGACAGAGCTAATCAACCAATTGAATGCCTACAACAGTAGTTTTTTATTGCCAGATTTACTATGTTTGTTGGGGAATATCAGCAAAGGCTTATTGAGAGAAGATGAAGTTTTAGATTTGTATGAGCAGGCACTAGTTTTATACAAGTTACAAGGAAATACAAAGTTATATTTGTCATTGAAGAATTTTTTAGTAACAATGGGTAAGGAAATATATTGAAAAATTAGTTATATCAAAAAGGAGGTAGTTATGAAACGGATAATTAAATTCGTGTGTCTGTTTCTCGCAATCGCAATAGTAATCATTCCCCTTAAACGAACCGTTACGAGAACTTCTGATGGATTTGATCCTGGGGGAATTAATATTATGAAATAATAAACAACTTGAATATCTTCGTCTAATTTGATATACTAAATTTATCAAAAACAAGGAGGGTCTTTTATGGAAAAGACACGGATTATTCAGGATGTTTTGGCCCTCATTCAAGACTTGAATCGGGCCTTCCAAGCAGACAAGCTAGGAACAGCTGATGAACAACGACTCCAGCATAATCTGACAGAGACGACACGCATATTGTCGGAGGCAGAGTCTGTTACCAATTCTGAGCTGATTGCGATTGAGAAATTTTATCGTTCGACCAGTTTTTTGGTTGGACTGGGCGATCTGCGGTTGAGTGAGACTAGCAGGCAGGCTTGGAAGGCCTTTGATCGTTACTACTACCAAACAATCAGAGAAGAGTTAAAACTCTATGGTGGCTCTGCTATTGCCCAAGTGTAAAAGATGAAGGAGAGGGTAAAAACCCTCTTTTGTGCTATAATAAGTAGTAAGAATACAGTTGTTAGGAAGAGAAGTAGCGAGGTGTACCATGTCCTATATCCAAGTAATCAATTCGTCAAAATACTACCAAATGGGGGATGCGACCATTGTGGCCAATGACGGTGTGTCCTTTGAGATTGAAAAGGGAGAGCTGGTCATCATTCTTGGTTCATCTGGTGCGGGAAAATCCACCCTGCTCAATATTTTGGGTGGTATGGACTCGGCTGATGAGGGGCAAATTCTGATTGACGGCGTTGATATTGCCCAATTGACCAGTCACCAGCTGACCAATTACCGCCGAGATGATGTGGGTTTTGTCTTCCAATTTTACAATTTAGTGGCTAATTTAACGGCCAAAGAAAATGTAGAGCTGGCAGCGGAAATCGTCCAGGATGCCCTGGATGCGGAAGAGGTCTTGGAGCAGGTTGGCCTGGGTCATCGAATCAATAATTTTCCAGCCCAGCTATCAGGCGGTGAGCAGCAACGGGTTGCCATTGCCAGAGCCGTCGCCAAAAAGCCTAAGCTCTTACTCTGTGACGAGCCGACAGGTGCCCTGGACTACCAGACAGGCAAGCAGGTCCTGCAAATCCTCCAGGACATGTCCCGCAAGCAGGGGGCGACCGTGATTATTGTCACCCACAATGCGGCGCTTGCTCCTATCGCGGACCGGGTCATTCGGATGCGGGATGCGCGTGTGCATGAGATTGTTCTCAATCCTTATCCCCAGGACATCGCCAGTCTGGAGTACTAGGAGGTGGCTATGAAAAAGAAGATTTATTGGAAGGACATTGGTCAGGCCCTGACGACTTCCAAGGGGCGTTTCCTGTCTATCTTTAGCCTCATGATGCTTGGAGCTCTTGCTCTGACAGGGCTCAAGGTCACGGCCCCAAATATGGAGAGAACTGCCCAGGCGTATTTGCAAGAGCATCAGACCATGGACTTGGCTGTCCTATCTGGTCTGGGAATTTCTCGGGATGACATCAAGGAGCTAGAGTCCGTCGAGGGTGCGCGGGTTGAGGCTGGATATTTTAAGGATGTGACTCTTGAAAAGGACCAGGCAGTTCGCCTCTTTTCGGCCAGTCCGACCATTTCAGGCTATCAGCTCTTGGAAGGAAATTTTCCCAAGCAAAAAGACGAAATTGCCCTGTCACCCTCGCTTCAATCATCCTTCAAAATCGGTGACAGGATAGACATGACGGAGCCAGACAAGGGTGGAACTCTTCTCGCGCAAAACCAGTTCAAGGTAGTTGGCTTTGTGGCCTCTTCGGAAATCTTGGACAACACGACCATGGGTCTGGCCTCTAGCGGCAATGGACAGCTGGCTGGCTACGGTCTGGCCATGGAAGAAGCCTTCGACTCGGACGTTTACACCATTGCCCGGATCCGCTACGATGATTTGGCAGGCTTGGATTATGCCAGTCCAGCCTATGAAGACAAGTTGGAGCAGCACCAGGAAGACTTGGAAAAGCTCCTGTCTGATAACGACGAGCTCCGTTTGGCCAGCATCCAGTCGGAAGGCCAGGAAGAGATTGCCAAGGGAGAGCAGGATATTTCTAAGGCCAAGGCTGATTTGGAAAAGGCAGAGCAGGACCTCCAGTCTGGTAAAGAGCAGCTGGAAACGGGTAGGTCAGAATTTGCCCGTGGCAGAGCCAAGATTATCCAATCTGAAGCAGAATTGCAAGCGGCCTATGACCAACTCATGGTCAGCAAGGCCCAATTAGAAGCCAGCAAAGCAGAGTTGGATGCCAGCAAGCTCCAGCTGGACCAGACAGGTGTCTTCCTAGAAGAAAACTATGCCCAGCTGGAAGTATCTGCCAATCAGCTTAACCAGGCCAAGGCCCAGCTGGATGCAGACCTAGAAAAATTGGATCCCAATGCTGCGGATTACGACACAGCCTATCAGACCTACATGTCAGGCTACAGCCTCTACCAAGCTAAGTTAGGCGAGTACGAGGCAGGTCTTGCCAGCTTCAATGAATGGAACGCCCAGCACCAAGCAGGTCTAGCCCAATACCAGGCGGGTCTGGCCCAATACGAGCAAGGTCTGGCAGCCTATCAGGCTGGTTTCGCTGATTATGAATGGGGGGCTAGTCTTCTGGAATCATCCAGTCTGACCCTCAATCAAGAGGCTCTCCGTCTCAATCAGGCGGATCAGGACTTGAACCAGGTCCAAGCAGAGCTCAGCAACAAAAAAGCAGATGCCACCAAGGACATCAAGGAGGCCGAGGATGAATTGGCCCATGCCAAGGAAGACTTGACCAAGCTGGAGAAATCACCCTATCAGGTCTTTACTCGGTCCAGCCTACCAGGTGGAGACGGCTATACGACCTACAGCAATGCTACTCGCTCTATTGCCGCAGTGGGTAATGTCTTTCCAGTAGTCCTCTATCTGGTAGCGGCCCTGGTTACCTTTACCACTATGGCTCGATTTGTCGACGAGGAGCGCAGCCAGTCGGGTCTCTTCAAGGCTCTGGGCTACACCAACCGTCAGATTATGACCAAGTTCATCCTCTATGGTCTAGGTGCCGGTCTATTGGGCACCTTGGTTGGTATTTTGGCAGGCAATTTCGCCCTGTCGCCCATGATTTCGGATATCATCACCAAGACCACGGTGATTGGCCCTGCCAAGCTCCATTTCTATCCCCTCTGGACCCTGCTAGCCCTGGTCCTGTCCCTCATTTCCTCGGTTCTGCCGGCCTATCTGGTGGTCCACCGGGAACTCAAGGAAAAGCCAGCCCATTTGCTCCTGCCCAAACCTCCAGCAGCGGGCTCCAAGATTCTTTTGGAGAAGTGGCAGGCAGTCTGGTCTCGTCTCAGCTTTACTCACAAGGTGACGGCCCGCAATATCTTCCGCTACAAGCTCCGCATGCTCATGACCATCTTTGGCGTGGCCGGCACCGTCGCCCTCCTCTTTGGCGGTCTGGGGATTCGCTCCTCTATCTCTGGGGTGGTCGATCGCCAGTTTGGAGACCTGCTCCATTATGACCTACTGGTGGTGGAAAATGGCAGAGCTTCTGAGGAGGACTTGGACAAGTTGACTGCCTTTCTCCAGTCAAACCAGGTCCGCCAGTCCTTGCCAATTGCCTTTGAACAGACCAATCAGACCCTGCAGATTGGCGATGTGAGAAAAAAACTGTCTGTCGGTATCTATGTGACGGACAGAGAGGATATAGGAAATCTGGTCAGCCTGGAAAATAAGGCTGGTCAGTCCATCCAGCTTAGTGGCAGGGGCATTGTCCTAACGGAAAAACTGGCCCAGCTCTACGGTGTCGGAAGGGGTGATAAGCTCAAGCTGACTCTGGAAGATGAGCAAGTGACCGTCCGTGTGGCCGATGTAGCCGAGATGTATGCAGGTCACTTCATCTATATGACGGACGCCTACTATGAGCAGGTGACGGGCAAGCGGCGGACGGCTAATGGCTATCTGGTCCAGCTCAAGCAGGGGCAAGTCGACCAGGTCCAAGATACAGCCAGTCAGCTCCTAGCCATGCCTGGAGTCAAGAGTCTGGTGCAAAATACTTCGCTCATGAACATGCTGACGGCCATGGCAGGCTCCTTGCAGTCGGTCATGACCATCTTAGTGGTTCTCTCTATCCTGCTGGGCTTGGTCATCCTCTACAATCTGACCATCATCAACATGTCCGAGCGAATCCGGGAGCTGTCTACCATTCGGGTGCTGGGATTCCACAATAAGGAAGTGACCATGTATATCTACCGGGAAACCATTGCCCTGTCCTTGATTGGCGTGCTGGTCGGTCTGGTATCAGGTTTTTACCTGCACCGCCTGCTCCTGGCCATGATTGGCTCAGACTCCATTCGCTTTAATCCCCATGTGGGTGCAGAAGTCTACATCATCCCTGTCCTAGCCATAGTGGGCATTCTGGCAGGCTTGGGCTGGTATGTCAACCACCAGCTCAGAAAGGTCGACATGCTGGAAGCCCTCAAGTCAGTGGAGTAGAATTTATTTGATGAAACCTTCAGGAAGTCCTAGCAACCTAGCTAGGATTTTTCTTTTTCCAGCCCTCCCCAGCCCACCAAAACCTCTTTTTCATGCTATAATAGACCTATGAATAAAAACAAGCTTTTACTAATCGACGGCTCTTCTGTAGCCTTCCGTGCTTTCTTTGCACTCTACAACCAAATTGACCGTTTTAAGAGTCCGACTGGGCTCCACACCAACGCGATTTATGGCTTTAACCTCATGCTGGACCACATGATGAAGCGGATTGAGCCGACCCACATTCTTGTGGCTTTTGATGCTGGAAAGACCACCTTCCGGACGGAGATGTACGCCGACTACAAGGCGGGCCGCGCCAAGACACCGGACGAGTTCCGCGAGCAGTTCCCTTTTATCCGTCAGATGCTGGATGCCATGGGGGTCAAGCACTATGAGCTGGCACAGTACGAGGCAGATGATATTATCGGTACCTTGGACAAAATGGCAGAGCGGATAGAGACTCCTTTTGATGTAACCATTGTCAGTGGTGACAAGGACTTGATCCAGCTGACAGATGAAAATACAGTTGTGGAGATTTCCAAGAAAGGCGTGGCAGAATTTGAGGAATTTACCCCAGCTTACCTCATGGAAAAAATGGGGATTACCCCAGCCCAGTTTATCGACCTCAAGGCCCTCATGGGGGATAAGTCGGATAATATCCCTGGCGTGACTAAAATCGGTGAAAAGACGGGTCTCAAGCTCCTCATTGAACACGGCAGCTTAGAGGGGATCTACGAAAATATAGACAGCATGAAGGCCTCCAAGATGAAGGAAAACCTCATCAACGACAAGGACCAGGCCTTCCTGTCTAAGACCCTTGCGACTATTGATACCAATGCTCCGATTGAGATTGGCCTGGACGACATTGCCTACACTGGTTCAAATATTGAGGAGCTGGCTCAATTCTACGATGACATGGGATTTAAGCAACTCCGGGCCCAGCTGGGAGTGACCGAGACCCAAGAGGAAGTAGTACTGGATTTCCAAACGGTTACAGATGTGACGGCTGATATGCTCAAGAAGGACCAGTTCTTCTATTTTGAGATTCTAGGTGAAAATTACCACCGAGAGGAAATTGTTGGCCTGGCCTGGGGCGATAAGGACGGGATTTATGTCGGTGGTCCAGAATTACTGGACAGTCCTATCCTGCGTGATTTCTTGGAACATCAGACCATTAAGACCTATGATTTCAAACGTGGTAAGGTTCTCTTGGCTAGAAAGAGCCTGAACCTTCCTCTTGCCAGCTTTGACAGTCGCTTGGCCAAGTATCTCCTGTCAACAGTTGAGGACAATACCTTGACCACCATTGCCAACCTCTACGGTCAGACTAGCTTGGTGCCAGATGAGGCGGTCTATGGTAAGGGAGCCAAATTGGCCCTACCAGCCCGTGAGGAATTCTTCCCGCATCTGGCTCGTAAGGTCCAGGTCTTGATTGAGACTGAGCAAGCTATGCTGGCAAAACTCGAAGAACATGAGCAATTGGCGCTCTTCTACGAGATGGAATTGCCCCTGGCGGATGTCCTTGCCAAGATGGAAATTGCCGGTATCAAGGTAGAAAAAGAGACTCTCCAAGCCATGCAGGCTGAAAATGAGATCCTCATCGACCAACTGACCAAGGAAATCTATGAGCTGGCTGGTCAGGAATTCAATATAAATTCGCCTAAGCAGCTGGGCACCATTCTCTTTGAGGATATGGGCCTACCATTGGAATATACTAAAAAGACCAAGACGGGCTATTCAACGGCCGTTGATGTCCTGGAGCGTCTGGCGCCTATTGCCCCAGTCGTGTCGAAAATTTTGGAATACCGTCAGATTAGCAAGCTCCAGTCTACTTATGTCATTGGCTTGCAGGATGCTATCCTAGCAGATGGCAAGATTCACACCCGCTATGTCCAGGACCTGACCCAGACAGGGCGTCTGTCTTCAACAGACCCCAACCTGCAGAATATTCCGGTCCGCCTGGAGCAGGGTCGTCTCATTCGTAAGGCCTTTGTGCCTTCGCTGGAAGACAGCGTTCTTCTGGCATCGGACTATTCGCAGATTGAGCTCCGTGTCCTGGCCCATATTTCCCAGGACCAGCACTTGATTGAGGCCTTCCAGCAGGGGGCAGACATTCATACCTCGACAGCTATGCGGGTCTTTGGCATTGAAAAATCAGAAGATGTGACAGCTAACGACCGTCGCAATGCCAAGGCTGTCAACTTTGGTGTGGTCTACGGCATTTCTGACTTCGGACTTTCTAACAACCTCGGAATCACGAGAAAAGAGGCTAAGAATTACATCGACACCTATTTTGAACGTTTCCCAGGTATCAAGAACTACATGGAGACCATCGTCCGTGAGGCACGAGATAAGGGCTTTGTAGAAACCATCTACAAGCGCCGTCGAGAATTACCAGATATTAACTCTCGCAACTTCAACGTCCGGAATTTTGCGGAGCGGACAGCCATCAACTCACCGATTCAAGGATCGGCCGCAGACATTCTCAAGGTGGCTATGATTAACTTGGACAAGGCCCTGACCGAGGCTGGTCTATCTACCCGCATGCTCCTTCAGGTCCATGATGAGATTGTTTTGGAGGTACCAATGGCAGAGCTGGAAACGGTCAAAGCTATGGTTAAGGAAACGATGGAAAGCGCCATTGCCCTGTCTGTGCCACTGCTTGCGGATGAAAATGCCGGTCAGACCTGGTATGAAGCTAAATAAGAAAGGAAATAACGTGAAAAAATCAATTCTTCTACTTGCCTTGTTTAGTGTGATTCTCGTTGGCTGTGGCCAGAAGAAAGAAAACAAGGGAACCAATCCTTCGGGTGATGATTTCTCAACTCAATTGCCTATTTTAAAAGAAAAACAAGACACCACAAATGAACATTTCAATGTTCTTGTCAATGTCCCAGTCGTTGCTGTCAATGATAATCCGCCAGCTGATGAGACGCAAAAAGGTCATAAGATACATGCGGCTAACAATGGTGTTGCGGAACGTGATGAAAACGGCAATATCAAAGAAAATTGGCGCTACTACGATGTGCCTGCCAACTGGACCATCAATAAAGAAAACACAGAAGATGAGACCCTAGCTGCGGTTTACGATGTCAAGGAAGGCGCTAACAACTACATGGTTCAACTCTACAATATCAATGCTTTCAACAAGTCACCACTGGAAGAAGGTGTTAACATGAACGAAGAAGAGTTGGCTGCCCGTATGGCGGAAACCAACCACAATTTCATTGAGCAGTCAGTTGTGATCATCAATGACCAGGAGTGGAAGGCCGGTCGTCAGATTATGAACGATCAAAAAATGGCCCGCCTGACCTTCTATCGGATGGAATCAACTGGAGAGTATGATGATTCTGTTGTTGTAGGCTCTATCTACTACTCGTTGGATCCAGGCTTGGACAAGGACCGTACAGCACTCAAGAAAGCTATCGGTCAGCTTAAGGATGTAGTTTATTCCCTTTCTAAGAAATAAGAACACTCAGAGGACGACCATGATGCAAGAATGGCTGCAAACACGGACCTATGGGCAAATGATTCTGTTGGGAGTAGGACTTACATTTCTGAGCTTCCTACTGGCAAGTCTGACCAAGATGGCCTATCTGGCCAATATAGGTCTGGCTGCTACGGCAGTTTTGGTGGCCCTCTTTCCCCAAATGCCAGGTCGTTCGATACTGAGCAAGAGAGAAGTCAGGCTTATCCGCCCGGTGTGCCTGCTTGCCCTCTTGATTTTCCTATTTGTCTATCATTATCACTCTTAAAAGGAGGTAGTTATGACCTATTCTTTTCAAAATCCAGATCAGAATGTCATCTTTGATTATCTGAGAAACGCCAAGACCATTGCGGTTGTGGGCTTGTCTGCTCGTGAGGATGCCACATCCTATCGGGTTTCCAAGCTCATTCAGGAGGCTGGTTACAAGATTATTCCTGTTAATCCGACGGCAGTTGGCCAAACCATTCTTGGTGAGCCAGTCTATGCTAGTCTGCTGGATATTGACCAGCCGATTGACATTGTCGATATTTTCCGTCGCAGTGAATTCTTGCCCGATGTAGCGCGTGAATTTATCCAAACAGATGCTAAAATCTTTTGGGCTCAGCTGGGTTTGGAGAGCCAAGAAGCAGAAGAGATCCTGCGTCAGGCTGGGCGCTCTGCCATTGTCATGAACAAGTGCATCAAGATTGAATACTTGGCCATGACAGGAGCATAGTATTAACTAAAAACATAAATAAAAAGCGATGCCGCAAGTGAGCGGACATCGCTTTTTGAATGGTCGAATTATATTGATTTGGTACTTTTTTCTTCCAGAATAGCCTGATAGAAATAAATCTGGGCAGTCTTGTGATAGGGAAGAACATAGAAATCCGCAAGTCCGCTAGTGATAATGGTCAAGATAAACCATCCCAAGAAGCTCAAATCCAAGAGGAATCGTTTCCATTTGTAGCCCTTCATCAATTGACGGCTTTCCTTCAAAATGGCTCTGGCACTGGTATAAGTGTCCGCTTCCAAGCGTTGGAAGAGAATGTTCTCAGCCTGGGAATAGGCATAGACCTGTGGCAAATAGATGGCCAGACCAATGCAGACCAGGAACAAACCAGCAATAAAAACCAAAAAGCCGATAGCTATCATGCCAGTCAGGCTTTCCTGTACTTCAACCGAGTTGGCTTGAAGCAGTTCTGCGGACAGGTTGCCGATGAGGATACTAGACCCTAGCAGCAAGAAGGCACCGATGTAGAAAATCAAGCTCCAGAGAATGAGCAGGATTGTTTTTAAACTGAAAACCGCCAAGAATTTTCCAAATGATGGATGGCTGAAGATAGCTAGGCTATCAGAAAGTTTCCCTGTCGCTTTTTTGCCCAACATCAATAGGAATAGGCTGTAGGAGACGGAGAGTAGCAGAAGAGCAAGGAGCAACCTGTAGAAGCTTGTAAATCCTAAAATGGACAGTAGGTAATAAATGCTAGCCTGGGTGTCCTGGCTAATGTCTGCAACACGCTCCATATCTGTCTGGGAATTTGTAAATAGATTGATCAGCAGAGTGAGAAGGACAGGAAGTAAAACGATTTTAAAGCTAGTAGGATTCCTTCTCAGGCTCAGGCGAGCTTTTTGGCGAATAGATGATAGTGTAAACATAAAGCCTTCCTTTCCTCCATATTTTAACACAGTTTCAAGTGACAAGAAAGGTAAATTTTGATAGACTAGATTAGTTGCAGGCTCAGCTGAGCCCTGTTGATTTTCCCAGGACTGTTTTTCCTGGTAGGAGGTAAATATATATGACAGATGTACCAATCAAGTATCGCTTGATCAAGAAAGAAAAGCACACAGGTGCTCGTTTGGGTGAGATTATCACACCACACGGGACCTTCCCAACGCCTATGTTTATGCCAGTGGGAACGCAAGCGACGGTCAAGACCATGTCGCCTGAGGAGCTGAAAGAAATGGGGTCGGGCATTATTTTGTCCAATACCTATCATCTCTGGCTTCGTCCTGGTGATGAGCTGATTGCGCGTGCCGGTGGACTCCACAAATTCATGAATTGGGACCAGCCGATTTTGACAGATTCGGGCGGTTTCCAGGTTTATTCGCTGGCAGATAGCCGCAATATTTCCGAGGAAGGTGTGACCTTTAAAAACCATCTCAATGGTAGTAAGATGTTCCTGTCGCCGGAAAAAGCCATTTCCATCCAGAATAATCTTGGTTCTGACATCATGATGAGCTTTGATGAATGCCCGCAATTCTACCAACCGTATGACTATGTCAAGAAGTCCATTGAACGGACCAGCCGTTGGGCGGAGCGTGGTCTAAAGGCTCACCGTCGCCCGCATGACCAAGGGCTCTTCGGGATTGTCCAAGGGGCTGGTTTTGAAGACCTCCGTCGCCAATCAGCTAGCGATCTGGTCAGCATGGATTTTCCGGGCTATTCCATCGGTGGTTTGGCTGTCGGTGAGACCCATGATGAGATGAATGCAGTCTTGGATTTCACCACCCCACTATTGCCAGAGAATAAGCCTCGTTACCTCATGGGTGTTGGAGCACCAGATAGCTTGATTGATGGTGTGATTCGTGGGGTTGATATGTTTGACTGTGTACTACCAACACGCATTGCACGTAATGGAACTTGCATGACCAGTCAAGGACGTCTTGTGGTTAAAAACGCTCAGTTCGCTGAGGACTTTACACCATTAGATCCAGAGTGCGATTGCTACACATGTAAAAACTACACACGTGCGTATCTCCGTCATTTACTTAAGGCCGACGAGACATTTGGTATCCGCTTGACCAGCTACCACAATCTCTTCTTCTTGATTAACCTCATGAAAAATGTTCGTCAGGCTATCATGGACGATAACCTGCTCGAATTCCGTCAGGACTTTATGGAAAAATATGGCTACGGCAAAAATGGACGAAATTTTTAATCAAGTATGAATGTAATTCTTAAAAGAGCGGGTCTGATATTAGGGACTTTGTTGGTATCGATGAGTCTCCCTTTCATATTTTGGCTCCTTTATTTAGTCGAAAACTGGCTAATTTTACTACTTATTATTGCTACGCTAGTTGGAAATGCCTTGATTTATAGATTTTTATATCACTATTGGACCAAAGGTATTTATGTTATTTTTTTCATTTTGGCATCCAGCTATTTATATATGATGTACTTGAGTAACAGAGCTGAGATAGAAGATGCAACTATCATTGCTATATATGGACTTGCTTTCGTAATAATACCACTTCTTATCAATGTTATTGCTATTCTTGTTATTCTAATGATCCATGCTTTTCGACTATTAACAACTTTTCTAAAAAAATAGGTAAGTAAATGACCTCCTACAAAATAGTAGGAGGTTCTCTTTTTATACATCAAAATACAAGAGTTCTTTAGGCGTTTTGGTAAAGACATTAAAGCCGTTCTCGGTCACATGACCGCAATCCTCAATGCGGACGCCGACCTTGCCCGGAATGTAGATACCTGGCTCAACAGAGAAACACATGCCCTCTTGAATAACCAAATCATTGCCTTCCATGATAGATGGAAATTCATGAACGCTCATTCCCAAACCGTGGCCCAGGCGGTGGTTGAAATACTCACCATAACCAGATTTTTCAATAACAGAGCGAGCAGCGTAGTCAATTTCACCAGCAGTCACACCGGGTTTAATCATCTCGACAGCTGCCATGTGGGCCTCTAAACAGAGATTGTAAATGTCTTTTTTGAATTGATCAGGCTGACCGACCGCAATTGTCCGTGTCATATCAGAAGTGTAGCCTAGCGTTTCTACGCCCAAGTCAAACAAAAGCAGGGCATTGTTTTCAATCTTATTAGTAGCGGGAATGCCGTGAGGATTAGCTGCATTATTACCGGTCAAGACCATGGTATCGAAACTCATTTTTGAAATGCCTTGTTTTTTCATTTCAAATTCAATCTGGGCGATAATGTCGGTTTCTGTGACATTCAAGGAAATGTTGTCAAATCCGACCTGCATGGCCTTATCCGCAAATTCACCTGCGATAAACATTTTTTCAATTTCATCGCGGGATTTAATCAATTTCATGGTATTGATCAGCGGAGTGATGTCTGAGAAAGGCTGATTAAAAATAGACTGGAGACCGTGGTAGCGGGTCAAATTCATATTGTCAAATTCAGCACCGATTGTCTTGAAGGCCTTGTTTGGCAGACTTGCCTGGATGATTTTCCAAGGATTTTCAGAATCCATGTAGCCAGTTACGGGGAATGAAACAGTTGCACGAGCGCGCTCGACATCGAGAGCTGGTAGGAAGAGGAGCGGTTCATGGTCTGGCATGACAAAGAGGAACATGTGGCGTTCGTGTGGGTCAGCGTGATAGCCGGTCAGGTAGTAGATACTGGAAGGATCTGAGAAAATGGCCAATTCAAGTTGATTGTTTTCTAGGTAATCTTGCACATATTGTAATTTAGACATAGGCATACCTTTCTTTTGATGATAAGAAAAATGAAATTTTCGTTTATTATATGGACTATTGTTTCAAAAAATCAAAAAATTTGCAAGTCCTAGCGAAAAAAGTCCTATTTTTCTCTTGAAAGTGTTTACAAAAAGTGATACACTATAAGAGAGTGAAAGCGTAATTTTCATAGAAAAAGAAAGATGAAAGGAAACACAAATATGTTGAATACTGATGATACGGTAACGATATATGACGTTGCCCGCGAAGCCGGGGTCTCTATGGCGACCGTTTCCCGCGTTGTCAATGGAAATAAGAACGTTAAGGAAAATACCCGCAAAAAAGTCTTAGAGGTCATCGAGCGCTTGGATTACCGTCCTAACGCCGTTGCCCGTGGCTTGGCCAGCAAGAAGACGACGACTGTTGGTGTGGTTATCCCAAATATTGCTAACGCTTACTTTGCAACCCTGGCTAAGGGGATTGATGACATTGCCGATATGTATAAGTATAATATCGTCCTTGCCAATAGCGATGAGAACGATGAAAAAGAGATTAATGTGGTCAACACCCTCTTTTCAAAACAGGTGGATGGTATCATTTTCATGGGCTACCATTTGACAGATAAGATTCGTGCGGAGTTTTCTCGTTCACGTACACCGATTGTTCTGGCTGGTACGGTTGATTTGGAAAAACAATTGCCGAGCGTAAACATTGACTACGCTGCAGCAAGCAAGGATGCGGTTACCCTGTTGGCTAAAAACAACAAGAAAATCGCCTTTGTATCTGGACCGTTGGTTGATGATATCAATGGCAAGGTCCGCTTTGCTGGTTATAAGGATGGCTTGCAAGAAGCGGGCTTGGACTTTAGCGAAGGCCTAGTCTTTGAATCTAAGTATAAGTATGAAGAAGGCTATGCTCTTGCTGAACGTATCTTGAACGCAGGTGCGACGGCAGCCTTGGTGGCAGAAGATGAAATTGCAGCAGGTCTCTTGAATGGTATTTCAGACAAGGGTCTCAGCGTTCCAGAAGATTTTGAAATCATTACAAGCGATGATTCACTGGTGACCAAGTTTACACGACCTAACCTGACTTCTATCAATCAGCCATTGTATGATATTGGTGCCATTGCCATGCGGATGCTGACCAAAATCATGCACAAGGAAGAATTGGAAAACCGTGAAGTCATTCTGAATCACGGCATTAAGGTTCGCAAATCTACCAAATAGTTCAAAGGATCCGGACGATTTTCCGGATTTTTTGATTTTTTCAGGGATAGCTTCCTATTCCTGATAAAAATGTGTTATAATGAATATTATTAAACCGAAATCTAACTAGTCTAGAAGTCTAAGTGGACATGAGGTTTTCAATTTTCAGCTAAGGATGGGAAATGTTCTTGCTGAGATGGGGAGTTTCCTTTTGCGACTAGTCTTGATGTTCTAAAATATAAAAATGGAGGTGACCTATGAACAAGCCAGTTCCACCGTCAATCTTGTCAGATTTGCGCCAGGATATTGTGCAGATGCCTAATATTATCAAAGAATGTAGCGGTATCATGATTTACGGACGCAGAATCCGCTCGATTTTGTTTACGACGGATGTTGCGATTATTGCCAATCATAATGCAGACGCTGTGCTAGCAGTCTATCCTTTTACGCCTAGTCCAGCTATTCTTAAGAGCATCATGCTGGTAGCTTCAGTTCCTGTACTTGCAGGTGTGGGTGGTGGCTTGACCACAGGTCTCCGCTCTGCTAATATGAGCCTCTTTTCTGAATCAGAAGGTGCCTATGCGGTTGTTGTCAATGGTCCGACCAATGTCGATACTATACAGGAAATCAACAAGGTTGTGGATATTCCTATCATCTATACGGTAGTTTCTGAGAAATCAAATATTAAGGCCCGGATTGAGGCTGGTGTTGATATTCTCAATGTTTCTTGTGGAGCAGATACTGCGCGGGTTGTGGCCAAGATTCGTCAAGATTTCCCCGAATTTCCGATTATTGCAACAGGCGGTCCGACCGAAGGCAGCATTCGCGCAGTCATTGAGGCTGGAGCGAATGCGGTTACCTACACGGCACCTAGCAATGGGGAATTGTTCAAAGCCAAAATGGAAAAATACCGTAAGCACGCAGCAGACTAATCCAGTCTTGCAATCCTTTCCCTTCTAGGTTACAATAGAAGGGTAACCTTCCCTTAGTTAAATGGATATAACAAATTCCTCCTAAGAATTAGTTACTGGTTCGATTCCAGTAGGGGAGATAGATATGACTTGAGAAACGTTGTAACATCAGCGTTTCTTTTTGAATTTTTGAGAAAGAAAAAAGCCTACTAATCAGACTTTTCTATCTATTCAATGAATTTGTTGCCCGTAGATGGTTTGTTTACGGTTGAGGAAATAAGCGACTCCGAGCACAGGTAGGGCAAATGGAAGAATGGCAGAACCGAACACCTCGTAGCTAATCAAAATAGGAGCAAGGAGTGTATTGGTCGCAGTGCCAAATACAGCGCAATAACCTAGTGCAGCAACCAATTCTGGTGGGAGACCAAGCCACTGTGCCAAAACAAGTCCTGCACTTGCACCGATGGCAAAGAGTGGGGTGACTTCACCGCCTTGGAAACCTGCAATTAAGCACAAGCAGGTAAAGACCAACTTGAGTAGCCAGTCATAAGCAAAAATTGTATTTCCAGATAGACTAGCCTCAATTAAATTAGTCCCCAAACCAGAATAGCGACCGAGGTGTGCTAAATAGAGAAAGAGCGAGAGTAACAAGCCCAGTGCAAGCATTCTCCAGTAAGGATTGGGAAGAAAAGTAGATATTTCTGCTTTGGCATGTGTGAGGATCCAAGCGAAGCAGTTACCGATCAGTCCGAGACAGATGGCCACTAACATCCACTTGAATAGATCTTCAAATTGGAAGGGAAAAGCTGACAGGGAATGGCTGAATTTTTCCAAGCCTAGCCAATGTGAGGTAGAAGAGGCGATGATAGCAGCAAGGAGACAGTAAGGCAGGGCAACCCAAGAAATGCTCCCGACCACCAAGACCTCGACAGCAAATAAACTAGCAGCCAAAGGCGTTTGAAAGAGCCCAGCAAAGCCAGCAGCCATCCCAATTTGCGTCATAGTGTCTTTAGGAAGTGCGCTTTTCCAGAGCTTACCCAGCCAGTGCGATATGCTGGCACCCAATTGAACAGCGACCCCCTCGCGTCCTACTGATGCGCCAACCAGATGTCCCAGCCAAGTGGTTGTGGTAATCAGTGGGATTAGAATAGGGGAAATAGTGGTGTCTTGTCCTTGTCCTGACTGAAACACCAAATTCATCCCAGCTTGGACGGATTTCCCCCATTTTTGATAGACAAAGATGATGAGAAGTCCGGCAAGACTGAGTAAGGGAATGAGGTAGGAGAAGTAATTGGTACGGATAGTGCCTATAGCCAACAAGACTCTGCCAAAAATTGTTTCAATCACTCCTGCGGCGAGACCAATGATAAGGGAAAAGAGACTGAGCTGTCCAGTGCGTGAAATTTTGTTATTCATAGTCAGCCAATTTTTCCGCCTGGTAGATCCTGGACTGGGCCATAATGTCACTGAAGGTGGCGACAATGGCAGAGCGGTAAGCTGGATTTTCCACCAGGCTACCGACTCTATCTAGAACAGCTTGTTCGCGGCTGGCATCCAGGACTGGCTTTCCAGTCGCACGTTTGTAGGCTGTGACCTGATCGACCAATTCCATGCGTTGTTCCAGTAAGCTGACAAGTTGGCAGTCCAAGTCGTTAATGTCTTTTCGAATGTCTTCTAATAGCATCCCATTCTCCTTTAAGAAAACCAGTAACACCTGTTACTGGTTGAGTTTGTAGACAAAGTCTCTTTTCGGACTTTCCTGAGGTGATGTTGGACGGTAGCGACTTCCTTCGGAATTCCATACCTAGTCATTGAGCCTAAGGTCTCAATGACTCCGAACGCTAGAAACGACAACGTTTCTAGCGTTTTCATCACAGCAGAAAGTCCCGACTTAAGGCTCACTCCGCTCGCGAAATAAACTTAATTTTTATTTTTTCTTAGCAGAGCTATTCAGTTTATTTATCCAGAGTTTAGTTTGTCTACGTTCTGAACCAGTAACACCTGTTACTGGTTATTTTGTTCTGCATCTTAATCTAATTTTGCAGCTAAATCGCTGGCAAATTTTTCCAAGTTAACGATGTCTTCGTCTTCAGCAGCCAGGTCTACCTTGACATTTTCAGCACCTTTGACCGCGCCACGTGACCCCAACATAGTGTCGAAATCATCTACCGCACTACAGAAATCATCATAGAAGGTATCGCCAGAACCACAGACACCGTAGACCTTACCAGTCAAGTCCAGGTCAGCTAGGTCAGCGTAGAAATCAATGATTTCATCTGGCAATTCACCGTCGCCACCATAAGAATAAGTATAGGTCGCAACGACAATCAAGTCAGCATCTAGGATTTCTTCCGTCTCAATTGTGGTACATTCATGAACCTGTACCTCCAAACCTAATTCCTCTAGTTTGCTAGCTACGATATCCGCAATTTCTTCTGTGTTACCAGTCATACTAGCGTAAACAATTTTTGCTAGTGCCATAATTTCCTCCAAGTTACATAGTAATCCCATTATACCACACTCCCTTATTTTTCAAAAGGGGGAGATTGTGCTAAAATATTGGGAAAGGAGTTGCTATGACTATTACTACAGATATTTTAGAAACCATTAAGAAGTACGACACTATTATCATTCACCGTCACCAGCGGCCAGACCCAGATGCCATTGGTAGTCAGGTGGGTTTGAAGAAATTATTGCAGGCCAATTTTCCTGAAAAAAACGTCAAGGCGACAGGTGTGGATGAACCAACCCTGGCTTGGCTGGCTAGCATGGACTCAGTCGCAGATGAGGAGTATCACGGAGCCTTGGTCATCGTAACAGACACGGCCAATACGCCGCGAGTGGATGACAATCGATATACCACTGGGGATTTTCTCATCAAAATCGACCACCATCCAAACGAAGAGCCTTACGGTGACCTGCTCTGGGTCAACACAGCTGCCAGCTCTTGTAGCGAAATGATTACGGAGTTTGCTCTGGGCAACAACCTCAAACTAGACGGGGAAATCGCCCGCCTGCTTTACGCAGGGATTGTCGGAGATACGGGTCGTTTCCTTTACCCTGCGACGACTGCTCGCACCTTTGAAATTGTGGCCCGCCTGCGTCAGGAGGACTTTGATTTTACCAGGATGAGCCGCCAAATGGACACCATTGACTACAATATTGCCAAGCTGACAGGCTATGTCTATGACAATTTAGAGGTGGATGAACATGGTGCTGCTCGGGTGACCTTGACCCGCGCTACTCTTGAAAAATACGGCGTGACAGATGCGGAAACCTCCTTTATCGTTGGCGCTCCGGGTCGTATTGGTGATGTCCAGTCCTGGGGGATTTTTGTGGAACAAGCAGATGGTAACTACCGTGTCCGTCTCCGCAGCAAGTATATTCCTATTTCGGCTATTGCCCAGCGGCATGACGGCGGGGGGCATCCATTAGCCAGCGGTGCTAATTCCTATTCCCTAGCCGAAAATGAAGCCATTTATCAAGAAATCCAGCAGGTTGTCCGAGATGCAAGCAAGTAGCAGAAGCGTCCGTCTCATGGGGACGGTCATTGAAACCAAGATTTGGCATGAGAATCCTGAGCCAATTTTAGACCAGGTGGAAAACCTCCTTATTCTGTACAAGGACCGTTTTTCAGCCAATGACCTGACTTCGGAACTCATGGAAGTCAATCTCAATGCAGGTGTACAGGCGGTTCCTGTTGCAGAGGATTTGTACGAACTGATCAAGCTGGGCAAGGAACACAGCCTGGCTGACAAGAGTTTTCTCAATATCACCATTGGTCCGCTGGTCCAGACCTGGCGGATTGGTTTTTCCGATGCCAAGCTGCCTAGTCAGGAAGAAATTGATGAAAAGCTGGCTATCATTGACCCAGCTGATATTGAATTGGACGATGAGGACATGCTGGTCTATCTGAAAAAAGAGGGCATGGCCATTGACCTGGGAGCCTTAGCCAAGGGCTATGTGGCAGACCGCATCGTCGAATTTTTAGAGCGAATGGGTGTGACTGCTGGCTTGATTAACCTGGGTGGCAATGTAAAGACATTTGGACAGGCACCTCATAATCCTGATGGTAACTGGCTAATCGGTATTCAGGATCCTGGAAAAGAACGAGGGCAGAACATCTTGGTTCTGCAAATCATTCAAGAATCGGTGGTCACCTCTGGCATTTACGAAAGGAGCCTAACGGTTGAAGGCAAGACCTATCACCATATCCTCAGTCCGCAGACAGGCTATCCCATTGCCTCTGAACTGGCCAGTATTTCCATTGTCTCCAAGCGGTCGGTCGATGGCGAGATTTGGACCACACGTCTCTTTGGTCAGTCCATGGCTGAGATTTATAGGACGGTTTGCCAGACGGAGGGTATTGAGGCTGTGCTGATTGGCCTGGATGGCAAGGTTTTTGTGACGCCGGGATTGGTGGACAGGGTTGTGGCTAGGAAACAGCATTTGTCAGACGGTTTGGCCAGCCCTTCAAGAGGCGGTTTTGGGGCGCGTGTGGCCTCGGATGTGGCCTCCGGAGCCTCTGCTTTGTAAAATGTTGAGAAAATAGGGGAAAAGACTTGCAAGTCTGCCTAACTTTTGGTAAACTTAAATGGTTATAATCTATGGCTCGGAAAGAGACCATGGCAGAAAGGAATTTTTATAATGAAAAAAGATATCCATCCAGAATATCGCACTGTTGTCTTCATGGACACAACTACTGGTTACAAGTTCCTTAGCGGTTCTACTAAGAACTCTAATGAAACTGTTGAGTTTGAAGGTGAAACTTACCCATTGATCCGTGTGGAAATTTCATCAGATTCACACCCATTCTATACTGGACGTCAAAAATTCACTCAAGCAGACGGCCGCGTGGACAAGTTCAACAAAAAATACGGTCTCAAAGACGCAAACGCTGCGAACTAAGAGAAACATTGATTTTAAGCCTTTTCCGAGTTTCGGAGAGGGCTTTTTTGTGCGCGTGATTGCCATTGGTTTAGATTTCCAGATGAAGCGGTTTAAATATATCGTAGGTATTTCAGATTTGTCTGTTATAAATTTTTAACCCCACATACTAAAACAGTTTTATTTGGTTGCAAGGAACAACTATTACCAAAAATACCACTTGTTAATAAATCAAGTGGTATTTTCTATTCTTTAAGTAAATCAATAATCGCTTGAACCTTTTTCTCTTGTTTGTCTTTGGGAAGTTTTGATAGAGCTACAAGTAACTCATCAATTAAGTTAGAGTTGGCTTGAATGTCAAACTTAAAAAACTCACTATAAGTTAGTCCCAAAGCTAATAGAAGCTGTTCTAGTGTTTCTAAGCGAGCTGTATGCCTGTAGTTCTCTAATTTATTCACATATTTAATATCAAGACTTGCTATTTCTGATAATGCTTCCTGAGTTAAGCCTTTTTCTTTTCTCAAAAATTTAATTCTTTCAACGACAAACTGAGATAAGGTGTTATTACGATCCATTCATTATTCCTCTTTATGTCAAAGGATAACACTTATCATAAAAGAGACAAACCTATATTTTTAGAACTATTTAACAATAACGTTCTAAAAACAGAACGTTTATGTTATAATGTATTTTAAAGAGAAACATTATTAGCCTAAAGAATAAAAATTAAGAATCGTTTTGAATCTATATGTGAGTTCAATTGTCAAAAACAGATATGTATTATTCTACAATGTATATTCGTTCTTATTGGAAAGTGGAGAAAAATGATGGGTCGCAATAAACTATATTTAAAATTATCAAGAATAAAGATAGTAACAGTACAAAAATAAAAGTGATAATATTAAATATTTTTACGAGGAGAAACATAATGAAAAAGTTAACAAAAATTACACTGCTTTCAACTGCACTACTTATTATTTTAGTTGGCTGTAGCAGTAAATCTAGTGAGGAAACAACTGCAAGCTCTGAAACAGTTGAAACAACACAATCATCATCAGAAGAGAAAGTACAGGCTGAGACTGTCTCATTTTTTGCTGATGGAGAATATAAGGCAGGAACAGATATTGAACCTGGAACGTATTATGTTGTTTTGACAGAATTACAAGCCGAGGGTAGTAAGGCTTATGTTGGATTTCAATATGGAGTAGACCTAAATTCGTTGGATTACGAGTATGAACAACTTAACACGATTGGAAAACCATATAAAGTAGAGATAGATAGCGACACCAAATTTAAATTTGAAAGCTGGGAAGGTGCCACAATCTGGAAAATCACATTTTTTACAGACGAAGATTTCAAGGAGTACCAATCATCTGAAAAAAAGTAACGGAAGCTAGTACACAAGCGTCTACTAGCTCTACAACAAGTGAATCAACCACACAAGCAACTACAACGCCAAGCTCAGCGGGCACCAGTCCTTCCACACCTCCTGTAGCTGATTCAGACATTGAAGCTATCAAAACTTACAATGACTACATAACAGTCTACGGTAAAATTGTAAACCACTATCTGGATAGCTATAAAGCTAAAATGGATGAGTATGGACTAGCTGATGAAGCAACCTTCCAAAGCATGAAGGAAGGTATAGACCAAGGCGTCCAACAACAAAAAGACGCCTATGGTAGTATGGGAACTAAGAAGCTAATGGGTAAAGAGGAACTCGTTAAATTCTTGAAAGAATACCGAGATGAGTTAAAGAAAGCAGTAGATGCAATCGGACAATAATCACATACACAATTTAGTTCTCACTTGCAAATTCCCCACCAATAGCTTATAATGGAATTATAAAAGGGAGTTGCTCCAACAACTCCCAGTGTAAATCCGTTTAAGACGGTAGCTAAGTTTTAGATTAAGAAATAACCGTCAACTCGCTAAAGTTTGAGACGGTTATTTCTTTTTATCATTCAGCTTAATAAGGACAATAATCAGCGATAAGAGACTGAGGACAAAGCCACCGAACTCCAACATCAACTGTAAAGCCTCCGCTGTGGACAAAAGAGCTACTCCTTTCTATCCAGATTTTAGCACTTACTTTCATAAGCACCACCACCTTTCTACGAAACTCGTAGCTACCACCATAACTTATTTACCGTTCCATTATACCACGGCTAAATCATTTCTTCAAATGGATTCCTTTTATCTGCCGACAAGACTTTAGTTTTTGATTGCCAAAATGATTGCCATCTAAATGAAATGATGATAGCAGACGACAACCATTTTTAGCTTAATACCTGATAAGATTGCCTTTCTAAGTTTATTGAAAACTGATGACCGACTAACTGATAATAAATACGGTCTCAAAGACGCAAACGCTGCGAACTAAGAGAAACATTGATTTTAAGCCTTTTCCGAGTTTTGGAGAGGGCTTTTTTTGTGCGCGTGATAGCTATTTTGATTGCTCTAGACTATAGTTAGCCAACCGCATCTGCGATTTTTGATAGGAATCTTGGGTTTGATAAAATACGGTGCGTTATTTTCTGTTATAATAGTAGAAGATCAGATTTAGAAAGCAGGAGACATGAGCACTCGAAAGATTGATTTAGATAATCGGATTGATTACGGTCTGATATTACCTGTATTTTTACTATTGTTGATAGGTATCTTATCCCTCTATATAGCGGTTAGCATTGATTTTCCGGAAAGCCTGGTGCGGATAGTCAGCCAGCAGCTGCTATGGATTGCCTTAGGTATCGGTTTGGCCTTCCTAGTTATGTTCTTTTCCAATAAGTTTTTATGGAAAATGGCTCCGCTTCTTTACATGCTGGGACTGGGATTGATGATTTTGCCCCTCTATTATTTTAGTCCAGAGCTGGTTGCCTCTACAGGGGCTAAAAACTGGGTAACGGTCAGTGATATGACACTGTTTCAACCGTCGGAATTCATGAAGATTTCCTACATTGTCATGTCAGCCAGATTGATTGTCAGCTTTCAACAGCGGAATCCAGTGCGGCAGTTAAAGGAAGATTTTCGTCTGATTGCCTTTCTGACCCTCTTGACCTTACCAGTCTTGGGCTTGCTTTATCTACAGCGAGATTTGGGGACTTCCTTGGTTTTCGTGGCCATATACGGTGGCATGTTGCTCCTGTCGGGAATTTCCTGGAAAATTTTACTACCAGCCGTCTTGACAGCTGTCGTCTTGGTCGGAGTTTTTCTGCTGATATTCATCAGTCCTGGTGGGCGGTCTTTTCTTCATAATATGGGGATGGACACCTATCAAATCAACCGAATTTTGGGCTGGCTAGATCCCTTTGAAAATGCCCAATCAACGACCTATCAGCAAGCCCAAAGCTTGATTGCGATTGGCAGTGGCGGTCTTACGGGTATCGGCATCAATAAAACCAATCTGCTGATTCCTGTTCGCGAAAGTGACATGATTTTCACGGTTATTGCAGAAGATTTTGGTTTTATCGGAGCCTCGGTGGTTATTGCGCTCTATCTGCTCTTGATCTATCGCATGTTGAAAATAACTGTCGAGTCCAACAATCGTTTTTACACCTATATTTCGACAGGTTTCATTGTCATGTTGCTCTTTCACGTCTTTGAAAATATCGGTGCAGCAACAGGTATCTTGCCTCTGACCGGGATTCCCTTGCCTTTTATATCTCAGGGTGGGTCTTCTATGGTTTCCAACTTGATTGGCATTGGCCTGATATTATCCATGAGTTACCAATTTACCCTGTTTGACGAGGCTCAGACTCGCCAAGCATCATCCTATAAGAAAATCACGATAAAGCGTGTAGAAAGAAGGGAAAAATGAAAAAAGTAGCGGTTTTATTTGCAGAAGGTTTTGAAGAAATCGAAGCCCTGACACCGGTTGATGTCCTTCGTCGGGCCAATATGGATTGCCAGATGGTTGGCTTGACCAGCCAGACGGTGACAGGTTCTCATGGGATTCCTGTTCAGACTGATTCTGTCTTTGATGGCGATTTGTCAGCCTATGATTTGATTGTCCTGCCAGGCGGTATGCCAGGGGCGACCAATCTACGTGACCATTCTGGTTTGATTGAGGAATTGAAAACTCAAGCTGCGGCTGGTAAATTTGTGGCAGCAATCTGTGCGGCACCCATTGTTTTAGAGAGAGCGGAGCTTCTCAAGGACCGTCATTTTACCTGCTATCCAGGCATGGAAGAGCAGATTGCCTCAGGGATTCACCAGACGGATGAGGTGGTTGTCGATGGCAATATCGTGACCAGTCGAGGTGCCGGAACCAGTCTGCCATTTGCCTATAAACTGGTTGAGTTGCTGGGTGGTGACGGTCAAGCACTTGCGCAGACCATGGTTTACCAACAGGGCTAGTTAAGAAAGCAAAGGAGTAAACTATGTCAAATTTGAAAGAACAAGTTGGGATTAAGGCTGCTGAATTTGTCACGGACGGGATGATTGTGGGCCTGGGAACAGGATCGACTGCCTATTATTTCGTCCAGGAAATCGGTCGCCGGGTCCAGGAAGAAGGCCTGGACATCATCGGTGTGACGACTTCGCATGCCACAGCGAAACACGCTGCTTCACTGGGGATTCCTCTGAAGAATATTGATGAGGTGGATTATGTTGACTTGACGGTGGACGGAGCAGATGAAGTAGACGGAGCTTTTAACGGCATCAAGGGTGGCGGTGCAGCCCTGCTCATGGAAAAGGTCGTTGCCAGCTATTCCAAGGACTCTATCTGGATTGTCGATGAAAGCAAGCTAGTGGAAACACTCGGAGCCTTCAAACTGCCGGTTGAAGTGGTTCAATACGGTTCTGAAAATCTTTTCCGACTGTTTGAGAAGAAGGGCTATCGTCCAAGTTTCCGTATGAAGGACGGCCAGAAATTGGTGACCGATATGCAGAATTTCATCATTGACCTGGATTTGCAACGAATTTTGGATACGCTTGCTTTGGCTAATGAACTGGACCACACAGTTGGAGTAGTAGAGCACGGTCTCTTCATCAACTTGATTTCAAGAGTCATCGTGGGAACAGCAGAAGGTCCTAAAATCCTTACTAAAGAATAGTTGAAAACGCTTCTCATTTTTTTAGAAAATGAGAGCTTTTTTATGTTATAATTAAAAGACGAACGTTTATTTACAAAAAAAAGGAGAGAAATATGCCTAAATTTAAACGTATTCACCTGGTTGTCCTGGATTCTGTGGGAATCGGTGCGGCGCCAGATGCCAACAACTTTACCAATGCAGGCGTGCCAGACGGTGCATCAGACACCTTGGGACACATTTCAAAAACAGTCGGCTTGAATGTGCCAAATATGGCTAAACTGGGCCTCGGCAATATCCCTCGTGAAACACCTCTGAAAACAGTTCCTGCCGAGGAAAATCCGACAGGTTATGCAACAAAATTGGAAGAAGTATCACTTGGTAAGGATACTATGACGGGTCACTGGGAAATCATGGGCCTCAACATTACCGAACCTTTCGATACCTTCTGGAATGGTTTCCCTGAGGAAATTTTGACCAAAATTGAAGAATTTTCAGGTCGTAAGGTCATCCGCGAGGCCAATAAGCCTTATTCTGGAACGGCTGTGATTGATGATTTTGGTCCTCGTCAAATGGAAACTGGGGAGCTCATCATTTACACCTCCGCAGACCCTGTCCTTCAGATTGCCGCTCATGAGGACATTATTCCGCTTGAGGAGCTTTATCGCATCTGTGAGTACGCGCGTTCTATAACCTTAGAGCGTCCAGCCCTTCTGGGTCGTATCATTGCCCGTCCTTATGTTGGTGAGCCTGGTAACTTTACCCGCACAGCCAACCGCCACGACTATGCCGTTTCTCCATTTGAGCCTACTGTTCTCAATAAACTGGCAGATGCTGGTATCTCGACCTACTCTGTTGGTAAAATTAGCGATATTTTCAACGCCTCAGGCATTACCAACGACATGGGCCACAACAAAAATAACAACCACGGTGTCGATACCCTCTTGACAACCATGGGTCTGGCTGAGTTTGAGACAGGATTCTCCTTCACCAATCTGGTGGATTTTGATGCCAACTTTGGTCACCGCCGTGATGCCAAGGGCTACCGTGATTGCTTGCATGAGTTTGATGCTCGCTTACCAGAGATTATGGCTGCCATGCGTGAGGACGACCTGCTCCTCATCACAGCTGACCATGGGAATGACCCGACCTATGTCGGTACGGACCATACTCGTGAGTACATTCCGCTCTTGGCTTACAGCCCCTCCTTTACTGGCAACGGCTTGATTCCACAGGGACATTTTGCGGATATTTCGGCGACCATTGCTGAAAACTTCGGTGTGGACAATGCCATGATTGGTGAGTCATTCTTGGATAAATTAGTCTAATGAAAAAAGTAACCGTTTATTACAATCACGATTGTAGCAAGTGCAAGAAATTGCGGGTCCTTCTCGCTCATCAAGATCTGGAAGTGACCTGGGTTAATTATCTGGAAAATCCCCTGTCCAAGGCAGATTTGGAAAGGATTTTGGCTAAAATGGATGCCCAGCCTTCCCAACTTATCCGCCTGGCACAGGACGATTTTGTAGGAAAATCCGAGCCAGAAATTCTGGAACTCATGGTAGCTGAACCCAGTCTTGTCAACAGACCCATTGTCGAGCGAGAAAGTACCGCTTTTCTCTGCAGACCGCTGGACGTAATCGTAGAAAAAATGCCAGAATACGACTGGTCAAGATATTTGTAAAAGGAGAAATTATGTCACTATTAGAAAAAATCAATGAAACAAAGGCTTTTTTAGAAGAAAAAGGCTTGATTAAGCCAGAATTTGGCTTGATTTTGGGCTCAGGTTTGGGCGAATTGGCAGAAGAAGTCGAAAATGCGATTGTCATCGACTATTCTGACATTCCAAACTGGGGCAAGTCAACAGTTGTTGGGCATGCAGGCAAGCTGGTCTACGGTGACTTGGCTGGTCGCAAGGTCTTGGCGTTGCAAGGGCGTTTCCATTTCTACGAAGGAAATCCGATGGAAGTGGTGACCTTCCCAGTCCGTGTTATGAAAGCTCTTGGTTGTGAAGGTGTGATTGTTACCAATGCCGCAGGAGGTATCGGCTACGGTCCAGGTACCCTTATGGCCATTACAGACCACATCAACATGACTGGTCAAAACCCATTGATTGGTGAAAACTTGGAAGAATTTGGTCCACGTTTCCCAGATATGTCCAATGCCTATACCAAAGCATACCGAGAAAAAGCACATGCAGTTGCGGAAAAATTGGGCATCAAGTTGGACAATGGTGTCTACCTCGGTGTGACAGGTCCTACTTACGAAACACCAGCTGAAATCTTGGCCTTCAAGACCATGGGTGCCCATGCAGTTGGTATGTCAACTGTTCCAGAAGTCATCGTTGCAGCTCACTCAGGCATGAATGTCTTGGGAATTTCAGCTATCACTAACTTTGCAGCTGGTTTCCAATCAGAACTCAACCACGAAGAAGTGGTAGAAGTGACGGAACAAATCAAAGAAGATTTCAAGGGCTTGATTAAAGCGATTTTGGCTGAGTTGTAAGAATTTGAACATAGAATAATAAAGAGGTACAATACATGTCTATCCATATTTCTGCCAAACCTGGCGATATTGCTGATAAAATTCTCCTTCCGGGAGATCCGCTCCGTGCTAAATTTATTGCTGAAAACTTCCTTGAAGACGCTGTGTGCTTCAACGAGGTCCGCAATATGTTCGGCTACACAGGTACTTATAAGGGCCACCGTGTTTCTGTCATGGGAACTGGTATGGGGATGCCATCCATTTCCATCTACGCCCACGAGCTCATCAACGAATACGGTGTGAAAAAATTAATCCGCGTTGGAACCGCGGGCTCACTGAGTGCTGATGTTCATGTTCGTGAATTGGTCTTGGCGCAAGCAGCTGCAACCAACTCTCGTATGATCAATATTGACTGGCCAGAGTACGATTTGCCACAAATTGCAAGCTTCAACCTTTTGGACAAGGCCTACCACATTGCTAAAGACTTTGGCTTGACCACTCACGTGGGAAATGTCCTTTCATCAGACAGTTTCTATTCTCCAAAACTCTTCAGTCGTAACTTGGAACTGGGGCAAATCGGTGTCAAGGCGGTTGAAATGGAAGCGGCAGCTCTTTACTACTTGGGAGCTAAATTTGGTGTAGAAACGCTGGCTATCATGACCATTTCTGATAGCTTGGTCAATTCAGATGAGGATACAACGGCAGAAGAACGCCAAAATACCTTCACAGACATGATGAAGGTTGGTCTGGAAACCTTGATTGCGGAATAGGCCGGACTAAGGAGTAACTTGTGATAAGGAGGAATGTATGACATTTGCACACTTTGAACCAACTCGAAATGTAGAAGATTTTCACTTGGCAGGATTTGCTTATTATGACGGATTAGATGTTGTCGAAGAGTTAAAATTGGGAACTTCTCTAGATTTACTGGCTGAACCAACTAATCCTTATGATTCAGAAGCGGTGCTTATTCTTTATCGGGGGAAGAAATTGGGCTACATTCCAAAATACAAGAACAGTTTAATCAGCCGGATGCTTTTTTATGGACACGGGGATATTTTGGAAGCTCGCGTTCAAATGATTGATTTGACGGAACATCCTGACCGTCAACTACGCGTGGTTGTTAAGTTTAAGGACAATCGTCCGACAGCCTAAATCAGTAGACAGAGAAGTTATCAGGTTAATCTGTAACCGTTTGAAAGACGAACTAAGTTCTATTTGTATGGAACTTAGCTTGTCTTTTTTTGTTTTTTAGTGTATAATAGAAAACGGTTACATATAGTAACGAAATAATCATGAACACTTACATATATTAGTTTCATTTAGGAGATTAGGAATGATTAATTTACAAAATTTTGTCCAGTCCATGTACGCTAAGCGGATTGAAGACTGTTCTGACCATGAACTTTACTATGCTTTGCTCGCATTTACAAAGCAACAGAGCGAGGCTAAATATACCAATGAGCAGAAGAAAAAAGTCTACTACATTTCTGCGGAGTTCTTGATTGGTAAACTCTTGTCTAACAACTTGATTAACTTGGGTGTTTATGATGAGGTGAAGAGCCAGCTTGCAGCGGCAGGGAAGGACTTAATCGCCATTGAAGATGTGGAGATGGAGCCATCTCTTGGTAATGGTGGCTTGGGTCGCTTGGCTGCCTGCTTCCTTGATTCCATTGCCAGTCTTGGTCTCAATGGAGATGGTGTCGGTCTTAACTACCACTTTGGACTTTTCCGTCAACTGTTTGAGTACCACCAGCAGTCTGCGGTGCCAAATGAGTGGATTACGCCACGTTCTTGGTTGACAGAATCCCCAATTTCTTACCAAGTGCCATTCGCCAACTTTACCTTGACATCTAAGTTGTATGATATTGATGTTCCTGGCTATAAGACAGAGCGTAAGAATCGTTTGCGTCTGTTTGACCTTGGTTCTGTAGATGACAATATCATCTATGACGGTATCGAGTTTGACAAGGAAGACATTTTCCGCAATCTGACCCTCTTCCTCTATCCAGATGATTCGACAGATGAGGGCAAGGTGCTGCGTATCTTCCAGCAGTATTTTATGGTGTCCAATGCTGCCCAGCTCTTGATTGATGAGGCTGTTGCTAAAGGTTCAAATCTTCATGACTTGCCGGATTACGCTGTAGTTCAAATCAATGATACCCACCCATCCCTTGTCATTCCAGAATTGATTCGTCTCTTGGAACTTCGTGGTATTTCCTTTGATGAGGCAATTGAAATTGTCAAGAAGATGACGGCCTATACCAACCACACCATCTTGTCTGAAGCCCTTGAAAAATGGCCGCTTGATTTCTTGAATCGTGTAGTTCCACACTTGGTGCCATTTATCGAGGAATTGGACCGTCGTGCAAAGGAAGTGAAGAATGACCCAGCGGTTAATATTATCGATGAGCATGGTCGTGTCCATATGGCCCACATGGATATTCACTACGGCTACTCTATCAACGGTGTAGCAGCCCTTCATACTGAGATTTTGAAGACTTCTGAGTTAAAAGCCTTCTACGAGCTTTACCCAGAGAAATTTAACAACAAGACTAACGGTATCACCTTCCGCCGTTGGCTCATGCATGCTAACCCAAGATTGGCTAGCTATCTTGATGGACTACTTGGACATGGCTACCACCATGATGCTAGCGAGTTGGAAAAACTCTTAGAATATAAGAATGACAAGGAATTAAAATCTTGGTTAGAAAAAACCAAGCAGCACAACAAGCGTAAGTTGCAACGTCATATTGCTAAGACGCAAGGTGTGGAGGTCAATCCAGAGTCTATCTTTGACGTGCAAATCAAGCGTATGCACGAGTACAAGCGTCAACAGATGAATGTTCTCTATGTTATCCACAAGTATTTGGATATCAAGGCTGGCAATATCCCAACTCGTCCATTGACAGTCTTCTTCGGAGGAAAAGCTGCACCAGCTTACACAACGGCTCAAGATATTATCCACTTGATTTTGGTCTTGTCACAGGTTATCAAAAATGACCCAGAAGTGGCACCACACTTGCAGTTGGTCATGATTGAAAACTACAACGTAACGGAAGCCAGCTTCATCATTCCAGCGGCAGATATTTCAGAGCAGATTTCTCTTGCATCTAAAGAAGCATCTGGTACTGGTAACATGAAATTCATGCTCAACGGTGCCTTGACTATCGGTACAGATGACGGTGCCAACGTGGAAATTCATGAATTGGTCGGCGATGAAAATATCTACATCTTCGGTCAAGATAGCCAAACTGTTATTGACCACTATGCAAATGGAACCTATCATCCTTATGCCTTCTATGAGCGTGAAGCTATCCGTCCATTGATCGATTTCATTACATCTGATACCATTCGTCATGCTGGAGGTATTGATGAACGCCTCTGGCGCTTACAGGACAATCTCAAGCACAATGACCACTTCATGACCTTGCTGGACTTGGAAGACTATATTGAAACTAAGGAAAGAATGTTGGCAGACTATGAAGACCGTGACAGCTGGTTGGACAAAGTCATCGTCAACATTGCCAAAGCAGGCTTCTTCTCATCAGACCGTACTATTCAACAGTACAACGAAGATATTTGGCATTTGGAAGCTAAGTAAATAAAATAAATTAAAAATGACCTTTTGGGGTCATTTTCAGACTGAAGACAAAGTCCTTAGAATTGATTTTCTAAGGGCTTTTCTTCGTATTTAGGAGTATAATATAAGAAAAAGGACTTATGAGGTTCTCCTATGCTACACAAAGAAAAACCTGACTACAACCGCAATCAGTACGGTTTCTATACCCTTGACCAGCTTGTGCCTGCAGATCATTTCCTGCGCCAAGTGGAAGCTGTGATTGACTTCGACTTCATTTATGATCTAGTAGAAGATACCTATTCGTCTGATAATGGTCGTCCTAGTCTTGACCCTGTCATGTTAGTTAAAATTCCTCTGATTCAGTGCTTTTATGGTATTCGTTCCATGCGTCAGACCATCAAGGATATTGAAGTGAATACTGCCTATCGCTGGTTTCTTGGTTTAACCCTAGATGACAAGGCGCCTCACTTCACGACATACGGCAAAAATTATTCGCGTCGCTTTCAAGAGAAAGGTTTGATTGAGTCCATTTTCACGCATATTCTTGGGCTGTGTATCAATGCAGGCCTAATTGACCCGACGGAGATGTTCATAGACGGAACTCATATTAAAGCTGCGGCCAATAATCGTAAGTTTATCAACCAAGAGGTGGAAAAGCAGGCCAAATTCATGAGTGAACAGCTGGAAATCGAAATGAATCAAGATCGGGTAAAGCACGGAAAAAAGCCACTAAAGCCCGTCGAAAAAAGAGAGGTTAAAAACCAGAAACTATCCACTACCGACCCTGAGAGTGGCTGGTTCCACAAAGGAGACCATAAGGAGGTATTTGCTTATTCTGCCCAAGTTGCCTGTGATAAGTATGGCTGGGCACTTGCTTATAGTGTTGAGGCTGGCAATATCCATGACAGCCAGGCTTTTCCTGCACTTTTTGCCAAGCTTGAACCCTTGAAACCCAAGTCTATCATTGCGGATTCAGGCTATAAAACTCCCAGTATTGCCAAGTTTTTGCTTGATAAGGAAATCACTCCTGTCCTTCCCTACACCCGTCCTCGTGGGAAGAAGGGACAACTTCGGCCTAAAGATTTTGTCTATGACGAACACTTCGATTGTGTCCTGTGTCCTGAACATCAGGTGTTGACCTATCGCACGACCACCCGAGAAGGCTACCGAGAATACAAAAGTGACCCTGCAATTTGTGCCAACTGTCCCCTATTATCAGTATGTACGACCAGTAAGAACCATCAAAAAGTTGTCACGCGGCATATTTGGAAGGAGTATTTGGAACAGTGCGAAGATATTCGTCATCAAAGAGGGATGAAGGAGCTCTACCAACATCGGAAAGAGACGATTGAACGGCTATTTGGCACAGCCAAGGAATACCATAATCTGCGCTACACGAGGGAAAAAGGCAAGTCCAAAATGGAGGATAAGATTGGACTGACTTTGGCGTGCTTAAATCTCAAAAAACTGGTCAAAAGGATGGCGGGAGAGCCTTTTTATTTTGTCCAGATGAGGTGGTTTAAGCGCCAAAACAGACATTTTTCTCTAAAAATAGTAAAAAAGACAAACACCGAAACGATGTTTGTCTGCAATCTGAAATGACCTTTTGGGGTCATTTTTTCTGTATTCTATTTTTGAAAGCTTGAGCCATTGCGGATTGTCCCAAGAAGTTTCCAAAGGCGAAGCCAGAAGTGTTCAGCAAGATGTCGCCAAGGTCAAAGAAGCCTAGTGAAAAGAAGAATTGACAGGCTTCAACTAGCAATATGGCACCTACAAAGAGAGAAAGTTTTTTCCAAGAAAATGAAAAAAGCAACCCAAGTGGTAAAAAGAGTAAGAGATTAAAGACCAATATAGCAGGATTGAGAAATAGGTCTTGAGAGAAGGTGCTAAGGAGATCCCAGTTGACACCTCTGACGCCCATGCTTTTGAAAAAGAGAAGAAAGACTAGCAGAAGCCCGTAGCAAGCGTAGAAAAACCAAAGTGTCAGTCGCGAAATATGGGGCTTATAGACAAGTCGAAATAGGGTAAAGCAAAATCCGGTCATCAGTAAGACTGCTGCAAATGCTGGCCAAAAATCAACCGTCATGAAAATGTTTGAAAATTGGTGAAAAAGAAAGGTCATAAAGAGCCAGCGACAGAGCAGAAATGACAGGATCAGGTTAATACAGTCATAGATAGCTTCTTTTCTCATAGAAGGCCTCCTTTTTATTTCATTATATCATTATTTGAGGGGGGGGTAAAGGCTGTAAAAAATATTTTTATAGACAGTGTGCTATAATAGTTCTTATGAAAAAACGACCGACATCTGCCTATATCCACATTCCATTTTGTACCCAGATTTGTTACTACTGTGACTTTTCCAAGGTCTTTATCAAGAATCAGCCAGTTGACGAGTATTTGGCAGCCCTCATGGAAGAGGTCAAGTTTTACGACCTGCCAGCTCTCCGCACACTTTATATCGGAGGCGGAACACCATCGGCTCTCTCGGCAGACCAGCTAGATTATCTCCTGACCAATCTGGAGAACTTGCTGGACTTGTCACAGCTGGAAGAATTCACTATTGAGGCCAATCCAGGTGACTTGACGGCGGATAAGATTGCGGTTCTGAAAAAATCCAAGTGCAATCGAGTGTCGCTTGGCGTTCAGACTTTTGACGACCGTATGTTGAAAAAAATCGGTCGCAGTCACAACCAAGCCCAGATTTATGAAACCATTGCAGCTCTCAAGGAAGCAGGTTTTCACAACATTTCCATTGACCTGATTTATGCCCTGCCTGGTCAGACCATGGAGCAGGTGGTGGACAATGTCGCCAAGGCCTTGGAGCTGGACATTCCCCACATGAGCCTCTATAGCTTGATTTTGGAGAACCACACGGTCTTCATGAATCGCCAACGCCGCGGCAACCTCCATCTGCCCAACGAAGATGTGGAGTCCGATATGTTCGACTACATTCTTCAGGAGTTGGAGAAAAACGGCTTCGAGCACTACGAAATCTCCAACTTCACCAAACCTGGTTTTGAAAGTCGCCACAACCTCATGTACTGGGACAACTCGGAGTACTATGGTCTAGGAGCTGGAGCATCTGGCTACATCGACGGCATGCGCTACCGCAACCGCGGCCCCATCCAGCACTATCTTAAATCCATCCGTGAAAAAGGCCATTCCCGCTTACATGAAGAATTTCTCAGCCAGACCGAGCAGATGGAAGAAGAGATGTTTTTAGGTTTACGGAAAAAAACTGGCGTGTCCATTGAGCGATTCGAGGAAAAGTTTGGCATTTCCTTTGAAGACCGCTACGGTCAGGTGGTCAGAGACTTGAAAAATGAAGGTCTCTTGCAAGAAGAAGACCGTTGGCTTCGGATGACCAAAAAGGGATTGTTTCTTGGCGATACAGTTGCCGAGCGTTTTATTATAGAAGATTAGAAAGAGGACATAATGGGAGTAAGCTACCAAGAAGAGTTCACCATTCCCTTTGATATGGTGGATGTCAAACAAGAAATCAAACTGCCTGACTTTATTTCCTACTGTCTGGGTGTGTCAGGTCGGCAGTCGGAGGAACTGGGGCGCAGTGACCTCTATGTGTTTCAGGAATTTGGCTTGATTTGGGTGGTGACAGACTATGAACTGACTATTCAAGGCCTACCTAAATACAATGAAACCATTACCATTAAAACAGAAGCGGTTGCCTATAACAAGTTTTTCTGTCATCGGATGTTTTATATCTATGATGAGGCTGGCAATCTCTTGCTGGATATTCTCTGTTATTTTGTTCTGATTGATTTTGAAACTCGCAAGGTGGTACCTGTGCCAGAAGCCTTGATTGCTCCTTATCAGTCTGAGCAGGTCAAGAAATTGCCTCGGGCTCCCAAGTATCAGCTTTTGGAAAATCCATCTGTCCAAGAATTTCCTGTTCGCTATTTTGACTTGGATATGAATGGTCATGTCAATAATGGCAAGTACCTGGAATGGATGTATGAAGCACTGGGCTATGATTTTCTGCTTTGCCATGTCCCTAAAAAAATCCAACTCAAGTATCTCAAGGAAGTAGAGGCGACTAGCTTGGTGAGTTCACGTATGGTGGCGGAAGCTGGGGTCAGTCAGCATGAGATAGTGATAGATGGGCATATCCATGCGCAAGCTGTCATAGAATGGAGGGAAGATCATGTCACAGGATAAGTGGTTGGAATGGGCCGTACGTTTACAAGCCTTGGCTCAGACAGGCTTGGCCTATGGAAAAGATGTTTATGACATAGAGCGTTTCGAAGAAATCAGACAGATTGCGGCAGAGATGCTAGTAGAACCGTCTGGGCAGCCCTTGGAAGTGGTGAATGACCTGTTTTGCAATGAAACAGGCTATCAGACCCCTAAGTTGGATACCCGCGCAGCCATTTTCCAAGAGGATAAAATCCTACTGGTCCAGGAAAACGATGGGTTCTGGTCCTTGCCAGGTGGGGATTGTGTCATAATAATGACAGGTGCTTAAAACGCTGTCAAATCAAGGATTTGAGTGTTCTACAATCTGTCATTAAGGAGGAAAAATTTATTTTTTGTTTATAATATCATATCGCACAAGCGAGGACATTTTAATAAGTGTTCTCGTTTTTTTATTTTCAGGAGGAATTCATGCAAAAGTATGAACAATCATCACGCCAAATCGTGATGTGTCATCTTGTGGCTATTTTAGGAGTTGATATTGTGAAAGCAACTCATCTGGTTGATGAATTGGAACAAGTAGGTTTAATCCGATTTGATGAATTCGGAAATGTTGGACTTTTAGTCTTGGAGGGATAATCATGAAACGTATTACCGCTAATCAGTATCAAACATCAGAGCGTTATTATAAACTCCCTAAAATTTTGTTTGAGAGTGAACGTTATAAGGATATGAAGCTGGAGGTTAAGGTAGCCTACGCGGTTTTAAAGGATCGGTTGGAGTTATCTTTGAGTAAGGGCTGGATTGATGAGGATGGGGCTATTTATTTGATTTATTCCAATTCAAATCTGATGGCACTTTTAGGCTGTTCAAAGTCAAAACTACTCTCTATCAAGAAAACCTTACGCGAATATGGCTTAATTGATGAAGTCCAACAGTCCTCTAGTGAAAAAGGTCGTATGGCAAATAAAATTTACTTGGGGGAATTAGAACATGAAACTACCCCAGTCTTACATACAGACGGGGCTAGTGTTAAAAAAACACTAGGGGGGTCTCAAAGAAAGACGGGGCCGGTCTTAAATTCAGCCCCTAGTGAGACTGAAGGAAGTGAGACTAAATATAGTGAAACTAAAGGGAGTGGTTTCCTTATTGAGGACGAGGAGGAGAGGCAGCAAGTAGATGAGAAACAAGAAGAGAACTTTACTTCAAAAGTCGATGGCGTGACCAAGTACGATCGAGATTATATTTGGGGTTTGGTTCATGACCAGTTAAGACAGTCGGGGCTATCTCAGTCAGCTAGTGACTATGCCATGATTTATTTTAGTGACCGTTATCAGTATGCTTTGGAACATATGCGATTTGCTCGGTCAGCGGAAGTAATAGCTGAATACGTATTTAATGGTGTGCTGTCAGAGTGGACCAAGCAACTGAGACGACACGAAGTAAAGGGAGGTGATTAAGATGATTTAGTGGATACTAGGTGGAATCTATCTGATTTCTATCGTCATTTTGATTGTTGAAATCATCTGTGCACCAGAAATGGATGATCATATATAAGCAAGAGTTTTACAAGTGTAAGGCTCTTTTTTAGTTGGAAAGAGAGGAAAAATGAAATTTTTAGATTTATTTGCTGGGATAGGTGGTTTTAGGATAGGGTTGGAATCACAGGGTCATAAATGCGTGGGCTTTTGTGAAATTGATAAATTCGCCAGAACATCTTATAAAGCCATGTTTAACACAGAAGGGGAAATAGAATACCATGACATTAAAGAGGTCACAGACCATGACTTTAGACAATTTAGAGGGCAAGTGGACATCATCTGCGGGGGATTTCCTTGCCAAGCATTTTCACTCGCAGGAAGACGACTGGGATTTGAAGATACTCGAGGGACTCTCTTTTTTGAGATTGCTCGAGCGGCCAAACAAATCCAACCACGTTTTCTATTTTTGGAAAACGTCAAAGGCCTACTCAATCACGACGAGGGACGGACGTTCGCCACAATCCTCTCCACGATGGATGAATTGGGGTATGATGTCGAATGGCAGGTGCTTAACAGTAAGGACTTCCAAGTCCCGCAAAACAGAGAGCGGGTCTTTATTATCGGACATTCTAGAAGATACCGTTCCAGATTCATATTTCCTCTCAGAAGAGAAAACAGCCCAGCTCATCTTGAAAGGCTAGGAAATATCAATCCCTCTAAACGTGGTTTGAATGGCGAAGTCTATCTGACGAGTGGACTTGCTCCTACACTAACGAGAGGTAAAGGAGAGGGAGCTAAAATCGCCATTCCAGTCTTAACACCAGATAGACTAGAAAAACGGCAACATGGTCG